>DBXH01000027.1 GCA_002309335.1 Bacteroidales bacterium UBA1217
GTTATTGATGTATTTTTCTATTGCAATAGTCATTGCGTCTACATCATTCGGATTCACCAACAAGCCCTCTTTGTCATTTTTTATCTGCATTTCCGCCCCTCCACAGCGGGTGGCAATGACATATTTGTGTTGGGCGAGTGCTTCGCTGATATTCAGTCCAAAGACTTCAAGGTAGATGGCAGGGTGTATGAGGCAATGATAGTCTTTTATGGCTTCATTCATTTGCTCAAACGGCAGCTTGCCGTGCCATATGATTCGGGTGTCTTTACGATACTGCCTTTGCAAACGCTTCATATAGCGTTGCTCAGCATTGTTGCCAGCACCTCCAATCAGATGTAGCTCGATATTGGGGTTCTCAATAGAGGAAAATGCCTTTAAAAGAATATGTATACCCTTTACATAGTTGATGCGACCAACGTAGTAAAAATGGATGTTTGATGTTTGATGTTTGATGTTTGATGTTTGATGTATTGGTATGCCGTGGGGAATGACGGTGATTTTGTCGGAAGGGCATCCATTACGTTTAAGGGCTTCGGCTATTGCATTTGATGGGGCGATGAAATGGGTGACATTTTCAGCCAATTCTTTCCATTCCGCATTTTTTTTGCTTACGATTAATCCTGTTTCACCAATAGGAGAGAGGAATGGGATGAAAGGCAGACGTTTAAGCCTTTTTCCAATCTTAATATATCGTTTTTGTGAGTATCTTTTTAGAAGGTGAAACCAGAATAGTCCAGTTGGTGTGTGGCGCAGATAACATTTCAAGCAGTGACTAAAGTCTGCAGGAATGTTGCATATTTCATCGTTGGTGTTAAGCAATGTCCCTGCAGGACAGACAAGTCCTCCATGATGAGCGGTAATGATGCAAGGAATGCCAAGCTCTTCACAAAGTTTTGCGGATAGTAACTTTTCACCATTTGAATGGACTACATCAGGTTTGGTCTTTAATAAAACATCTCGAAATGTTTGTTCGTCGTTGACAGAAAAGACGTCGATACCATTATAATTTCTCTTGTCTAAAACTTGGCTATCGCAAAATGAAACAACAATTGTTGTGATATCCTGTCGATGACATAATTCATCCACTATGTTGCGAACATAAACTTGCCCACCACCATAGTCGGAGAAGAAATCACCAGATGCCACAATGACCAATATCATTTTCGAGTCCCCCGTATCTTTTCCAACAAGTGATAGTATTTTAACAGACCATTACGCTGGCAGAAGTAGTACAACCTGCTTTTTTCGGGGTAATCCAACCATGAGCCTTGGCACCAATGTATGGCGCTTTTATCATAAAAACTATATTTGTCGTGAATATGATCCAATGGATATACTGTCACTCCATTGGAGAGATTGTAGAGTTTGTTCTCTGAGGTGTACCCGTATTTCTCTAAAATTGGAACTAATGCGTGACAAATGGTAAGTTGGTTGTCGGGAGAGTAGTGGATGCTGTTATAATAATCTAACGCCTCTTTCAAGAATGGGTGTCCTTTTTCTGACCCCATAATGGCACATTCAAGATCATAAAATATCTTGTCGTCGACGATATATGGTTCCGTTCCTGTAAAGAATTTGTTAGGCAGATAGGCATTTAAGGACTTATATATTTCAACATCAGAGTCAAGGTAGATGCCTCCTTCCGTATACAATGCATACAGACGTATGTAATCGGATGCGAATGCATACTTTTTCGCAGACATGGCTTCCTTCACAAAAGGAACACTCTCAAAATCGAAACTGTTTCCATCCCATAGCCTGAGTTTGTAGTCGGGTAGCATCCGCTTCCAACTTCTTAGACACCGTTTTACAAGGTCGGGATATGGGTCTCCGCTAAACCAACAATAATGTATTGTCTTCGGAATCATTTTCGGTTAAGGAAATTCTCTAATCGATGGTAAAAACTCATCAGATTGTGTTTTCTGCAATAGTTAAACAACCATCCGCGATCTTGGTAATCAATCCATGATCCGGCATTTTGATGAATGGCATAAATTTCATCCTCTTTTGAGGTGTCTTTATGAAGTGTGTTGGTAAAGTATGATGTGGGATAAATGGTGATATCCTGTAATTGTTGTTTGGTGTTTTCGTAACGATAGCCATGCTCTAAAGCATATCTGCTTATCACTTTCGGCATGATGTTTTCTTTGCTGGTTGTTTGGGGAGAAAAACGGATATGCTGATAAAACGACATGCATTGTTCTATAAAATGATGCCCTTTTTCTGCTCCCATTATTGCCGGTTCCATTCGGTATCGTAGTTTTCCATCTGCCCAATAGGCTTCTGTTCCGCAGAAGAATGAGTCTGAAAGAAAAATGTCAAAGGGCCTTTTCACCAGTACATCGGAGTCGAGATATATGCCACCTTCTGTGTATAAAGCATACAACCTTACATAGTCGGTAGCAAAAGCATATTTTTTAGCAGCCATTGCGTCTCGAACAAATTGTACACTATTAAAGTCAAAGCTATTACCATCCCAGCATTTTATAGTATAATCTGGCATTTTTTTAGACCAACTATCAATGCATTTTTGGATTGTCTTGGGCTTTTTTTCGTCACTAAACCAGCAATAATGTATTGTTCTGGGAATCATTTTAATGTGAGATGTTTAATGTAAGATGTATGAAGTATGATTTTCTTTGACTGTTGTACTTCTACGTTACTATTGCCCTACTATTGCCTTACACCTGCCCTATATTATAGTTTTAGAAGGTTTATTCCGAACCATCGCCATATACGGATATATGCTACGCTGTGTTTTCGCTTCCGGCCACAATACCTATATAGTTCTTTGTCTGTTGTCTTTAGCCAGTGGTCGTATTGTTTGAGTTCATTGTCGACTCCATCTGATTTGCCTGCGTATGCAGGTGACATCATAAGTTCGTATGCCTTAATAACGGTGCCACGTATAGTATTTTCTATAAAACTATATAGGTCGGGATTAAGAGAGGGTGGTGTTTGCAGAAAGAAACGGGTGAGCCTTTGGCTCATCTGAATGTAATCTTTGTAATGCTTGGCGTATCCTATGGTGCTGGTGCTTTGCTCGTCGCTGCCACGGAAATAGACGGTGACGTTTATGGGTAGTACGCAAATGGTCTTAACATAGGGTAGGGGATAGAGATTATACTCTATGTCTCCATAGTAGCGGTCGCCGACTTTGATTTCGTTATCGCGCAGAACTTGTGTACGGTATGTAATGGCATGAATGGGAAAGTCCCAGGCTGTAGGATGATGCTCCCAGAAATTGCTCAGGGACATCGGTTTTCTGTAGATGCATTGCTGAAATGTGTGGCGTTCGTATTTGTCTACCTTTTTGAAATATTCAGTGTAGTTTGTGGCGATATAATCTATTTCGTTATTTTTGAGAAAAGTGACGTATTCTTTTAAATTCTCAGATGAAACCCAGTCGTCAGCATCGACTTCCTTCAGGTATTTACCTGTTGCTTCACGTATTCCGAGGTTTATGGCTGTACCCCAGCCACCATTCTCTTTGTCTATGACGCGAATTACGGATGGGTATTTCGCTTCATATTCCTTTAGCACATCCAAGGTGTTGTCCTTTGAACCGTCGTTGATAAGAAGAATCTCGATGTCGTCCAAGACTTCGTTGACGAGCATTGACTCGATACAGTGGCTAACGCAGGAGGAGACGTTATAGCAGGGAACAAGGAATGTCAGAGTTTTCAAGGGTAAAGGTTATAGGTTATAGGTTAAAGACTTTGTAAAGGTTAAAGTTTAAAGGTTAAAGACTTTGTAAAGGTTAAAGGTTATAGGTTAAAGGTTAAAGACTCTACTGTTATAAAGGTTAAAGTTTAAAGACTTACTTGACACAACACTTTTATTTTTGAACGCGAATTACCATTAATTATCCATTAATTATTCATTAATTATTTGTTTTATTAGCTTGGAGGCTTGATGGTATTTTTCACAAAGGGTAGTCAAACTGTTGTTTTGTGTTTCTCCTCTCTAATCAAATTTTAGTATCCTACAGTTTTGTACACAAGGATGCCGACCCATTCGTTGATTAGTTCTTTCCAATCGGTGAGTGGTTTCCACTGGGGAAGGAAATTGTAGGCTTTTGGGTGCGGCTTGGGGTAAATGTTTGTGGCGTAGCCTTCAAGAGTCCATCCTTCAGCTTCGAAGCAGGCAAGACTTCGCTTTAGATGTGTTGCTGAAGTAATCAGCAAGCATTGTTCAGGTGTGTAGCCTAACGAATCAAGGATGGCTATGCTGTAAGTAGCATTCTCTCGAGTGTTGCGGGCATAGTATTCTAGAATAATGTTATCATTGTGTATGCCAAAATCGCTAAGATATGTTTTGAAGTATTTTTCTGTGCCTTTGCTATCGTGTGATTTGGATATTGTTGCATCGCCTGTAATCATTATTTTCTCGGTCACGCCACTTTCATATAACCTGATCGCTTCCCAAAGACGTTCTCCTCGATCCTCTATAAAATTGGGCTGCATAGTCGCAGTGTCAAAGTTGTCGCTGAAACCACCCATAACGATTGCAACCTCATAATGTTTCTTCGGCAGTTTTTGGTGGCTGTATTGACGGGTGGTCATATACTGCGCCCATTGGAGCAAAGGTTTGTCGCTGAAAACAATCAGAATACAGATGGCGCTGATAAACAGTCCGCGACGCCATTTTTTGTTCTTTATGAAGTAGGAAAGAACAAAAAGAATTACTATCCACGTTAGCGGTAGTAAGAATATCTTTAGTATTTTGGATATAACAAAGAACATCGGAGTCTTTTATTTGCGATGCAAGAGTCCTTTAACAAAGTCGTAACCAAGGTTATGGAGGCGCATAAAGTAACCTATCTTGCTGATAATACCAAGGTCATGGTGCTTTTTGAATGCTTGTACAAGTTTGTCGTCAACCTTTACTTCGGGGTCAATGACGGTTTTTGTGCCATACAACTTCACATTGTGGCGCTCGTCGTGCCAGCCTACGTGACTGGTAGAACTCTTCAATCCAATATTCTGCACCTTGGATAGCATAGGATTGACAGTCCATTTATTTTGTTTCGATGCTGCGTATGCCCAACGCACAGCCCACGATTCGATTCGTTCTCTACGTTCCATCTCTAATGTGCGGAATAGGTCGTTGCCGCCCATATTGAATTTATCACGCAGTTTCTTATGACGAGCCAGATTATTAAAGTTGCTCACCTCCCAGTCTACGGTCTCCCATCGGTCTCGCCACGTGGCCCAACCCCAGCATTGTGCACGTGGTACAATAAAAACTCCGCTTTTATCATATTGTGCCGTTTCCTTAAGTTCAGGTGTATATCCGGAAATACTCCAAATGTCTTCGCGGTTCTTATAGGTTTCAATAGCAGCATTCATAAATGTCAAGAAATCGGGTGCCACAACAAGGTCATCCTCCAGAACGATAACCGACTCGTGTTGATTTAGCACTGTCGTAACACCGTCAATAACAGAACGGGCCATTCCTTTATTCATTCTTGCTGGGTAGGGTTGTATTGTTTTAAACCCTTTTAAATCGTCAAACAAAGCACGTACCTTCTCAACATCTTCGGCTTCTGCATCATTGCGGGCCTCGTCCATAAAGACATAGAGTTCGCTCTCTGCACTCTCAGGACAGGCCAGGAGCGATTCAAGCATTAGTTTGGTTGTCTCGTATCTTTTGTAAACAAAAAGGCAAATAGGGGACATATATAGTTTAAAGTTTAAAGGTTAAGGGTTAAAGGTTAAAGACTCTTATTGTAAAGGTTAAAGTTTATAGGTTAAAGGTTAAAGACAATTTGATAGTACAATTAATCGCTTTTTCTTGAACACGAATTATTTGTAAAGTATAAAGGTTAATGTTTAAAGTTTAAAGACTGATTATTAGTGTAGATTTAGGATTTTCATGCGTAAAGGGTAGGGAAGGAGTGATAGTAGAGCGTATAATATTAAACGGCGGTTGAAATGCCACTGCAGGGCTTTGCGTATTTCTGCACGGCAATATCGCGACTGTTTTGGAAGTCTCATATAGATTGAGGCACGCATCTTGTGCCAATGGGCTATATATTGCTTTAAGAAACCATTGTTTGGATTACTGTTATAGAGCTCTTCTAAGCATTTTCCCACGGGGTCTTTCGGATCTGGTATACGTTTGGGCTTTTCCATAGAAGATACCTCACCGGTGTAAAAGATGCTTTGAGGTTTACGACAATATGCTATTTTATATTTAGCTGCCAAACGAGCCCACGTAAGCAAATCTTCACCTTGATATACTCCTTTTGGAAATCCACCGATTGTAAGTAATGCCTCTTTTTTGACCATTACACTTATGGAACAAAACGGAGGGTCTGAAAATGTTGCTACCTCGAAATAGTTGTCCATTCGATAACTCTCTTCCGAAGGCACTTTTTGTAACTTTATATCTTCAGTTACTCCATTTGCATTGCATCGCTGATAGGCTGTGGCATACACTGAGCAATCGGGGTATTGTTCTTTCAAGCGAAGTACACTTTCCAGAAATGTCGGTCGCAATTCATCGTCGGCGTCCAAAAATGCCACCCATTCGCTTTGTGCAGCTGCAACACCTCTGTTGCGGGCCATCGATACACCTAAGTTTTCTTGTTCAATCAGCTTTAGCCGATTATCGTCTATTTGTCGTACAATCTTTTCTCCTCCATCTGTCGATCCATTGTTTACAACAATCAACTCAAAGTCTTGAACTGTCTGGTTCAAAACGGAATTGATAGCGCGCTCAATTGTAGCTGCCTTGTTGTATAGGGGAATAACAACGGATATCATATTGGAGGCTTGATGTATGATGTGTGAAACAGTTTTGTTTTTGTCTTTAACCTATAACCTTTACTCTTTAACCTTTATTAGAAGTTAAGTCCTCGTTCTGAGTACTGATATGTAGGCTTTTGAATTTTTTTGAGCATTCCGAGCATCATTCCGTAAAATGCAAATGGATATCCTGTCGATGCCATTGTGTATGTTACAACATTTTCGCTGTACATTGCTGCATAACACCCTGCCAATGATCCTGCAGCTATCATCGCACAGCATTTAATATAGTTTGGAACGTATGGTGTTGCACAGACAATAAAACAATGTAGAACTACAGTAACCCCAATTAAAATATATAGCCAGAAACCAATCAGACCTGTGTCGCAACGCATTTGTACATAATCTCCGTGAATCTGATTTGCAACCAAAGGATTTTCATATAGAAACTTTTGGCATGAACCTATGCCACTTCCTTTCATTTCTCGCCCTTTGTAGAAATTTGTTTCTAGCATATTCCATAAACCTTCTCGTCCGTTATTGCGGATATCATCTTGAGTAATATTTCCTTCACGTATATCTTTTACCGTCAATTCGTTATCTGTATCTTTCCAGAACATCTTGTCGTGAAAGGCGGGAACATAGAATACGATTGCCAATCCTATTGCAAGAACACCCACAATATATGGCAGCGATACCCATTTGTGCTTTAGAAACATAAAAACGGCTAATCCGCTGAACATTGCCAACAATCCACTACGATGTACCATCAAGATGCAAGGAAAAACAAAGAGGATTGCCAATATTAAATCCTTTTTATCTTTTCCATAGTAATAATAGAGCGCAAAAGATGTAAGTGAAATTGTTACATAGTTAAGATTTAGTGCTGTTGCATACCAGAAAGTTCCGCTAAAAAATTGGGCTATAAATGGGAAATATCCTATCAACGCACTGACTATTGCAACTCTTCTTGCCCACACACAGCAAGAAAGAAATATCTCTTCGTCACGTACTATTGCCGATGCTGCTATCATTATAATCATTGGATAGAGGTACTTTAATATGTATCGGAACCCATATTCGAATGAACTTGCATAAGTCAGTGTGTAAACACACCATAAAATGTATATTAAATATGCTATTGTTCCTGCACCCCATTTAGGCTTTTCGGTACATACAAAAAGCGACATTAATAGTGCTACTTCTAAAAGTAGAAGTCTAATAGCTTGAAGATTGAATCCTCCGCTAGCTCCGTGTCCACCACCGGAAGATGAAAGTGCTAGGGTGCCAGTTGCAAAGAGCAGAATAAAAAACATCTCTGTCCCCTCAATAAGCAAGTATTTTGTGCTGTTTAAGGGACTCTTGATGCGGGCGCTGTAACGGAACATATAAATAAAAAAGTATCCGTTAAGTACCAGAAATATAATAAGGTTTATTATTCCGCTCATTTATTTTATACTACGCTCAATTTTTGAGTAAAAACTCAAGATTCTATCCTTATATTCTTCAAAGCAATATCTTTTAGCGTTTTCGAAAGCGTGACTTTTCATTTCTTCCAACTTTTGTTTGTTGGACAGTAGTTCAATTGTTTTTGCTGCAAGGTCATCGGTGTTGCTGTTTTCAAATAACAACCCATCAACGTCGTTATTTATTATCTCTCTCAATCCTCCTGTGGCGGAAGCGACTACGGGGCATCCTTGTGCCATAGCTTCTATCGCAGAAAGTCCAAAGCCTTCACTGCGTGACGGAACCCATACAACATCCATTTTGTGATATTGCTCTGCCAGATTGTGATACTCCAAACGCCCGGCCCAAGTAATTAGGTTGTCGTTTATTTGAAGGTCACGCTGTTGTTGTTCCATTTTTTCTCGTAGTTTTCCGTCACCAACTATAATTAGTTTGCATTCTGGAATAGCCTTTAATACCTTTGCGTATGCAGGCAGAACATAATCGGCTCCTTTAATGGATTCAAGCCGTGCAACAAAGCCGATTGTCGGCATTGTGTGTGATGTGATTGGCTGATCTATAGGATGTAAGTAGGTGTGTGGCGGTAGGCAGTTGTGAATTGTAATATGATTGTGTCGTTTAAGGACAGTTTCATCGTCGTAAAGCGTACTGTTGCCAAAGAAACTACGCTCGGCTATTTCTGTTACACAGGTAAATGCCGCTGTCTTATGCTTTTGCAAATAATGTATTAGCCAGAGGCTTTTATATATACTAGCGTCAGTGTGAAGCGTTGCTATGATAGTTTTTATTCCAAGTTTGTTTAGTATAACAATAGGCATAGCCCCCGGTGCCATATATTGAATATGTGCTATTTTCGGCCTATATTCAGACACAACTCGTTTCAGCCCATTTTTAAGAAACTTATACGTATTTCGTTTTCCTTCTGGGCGTGTGCCGTATGCCGACAAGCATACAACACGACTTCCTGCTTGCTCAAAACGTTGAACCATTGTGAAATCATATTCAAAATAGCACACTGTCACACAATGGTAGCCTCCCGAAGTTAAAGCTTCTACTAAATGAAGAGTCTGTATCTCTGTGCCGCCAGTCTTTAGGCAGGGTATTCCTATTAAAACCGAGGTAGTCATATTTATAGCCATTTCTTGTATACCTCAATCGTCTGTTCTGCACATTTTCGCCAAGAGAATTTTTCTGCCTGGTTTACACATCGACTTTCAAAATCATTTTTCTTTAATTCACCTTGCTCGAATTTCTCCATAATGTTGCACATCGCGTCTATATCATCGGGGTCAACATATAATGCAGCATCTCCTCCGACCTCTGGCAACGAACTGTTTCTGCAGGTCACTACAGGTGTTCCACAAGCCATAGATTCCAATATTGGCAAACCGAACCCTTCGTAGCGGGATGGGAAAAACGTTGCTGTTGCCTCATTGTATAATACGCTTAATCGTTCATCATCAATGTCGTTGGTTATGTATATATGGTTGCGTAAATGTGCTTGGTTACAATAGTCTAATGCCGTTTGTGGTGGATTTGGCCAAACAAGAACGAGCTCGTGTTGTGGCTTTTGCTTTACAAATTTCTCGTATGCCCGGATGACAGACATAGTGTTTTTGCGTCCGATGCTGCAAGAAACCATAAGAAAATAAGGATATCCTGTCTTATTGTTGTTCCTTGGATAAAATACATCATCTCGATATCCCCAAGGACAAACAGATACCTTTTCTTCAGAAATGTCCATATACTGCATTATGTCTCGTTTTGAGGATTCTGAGCAAGTGATTATTCCTTTGCATTTTTTTGCAAGGGTAGGGTAGACTTTTTGTGCGTATTTGTAGTCAAAGACTTCATCAGGGTAGGCAAAAAACATTGCATCGTGGATGGTAACCAATGTTTTTTGAGGTTTTGCTACCCAATCAAAATTGTGAGGAATGTGCAGTAAATCATAATGTGTGGCACATTCGCGGATATGGAATGTTTTTATGATTTTATTTGCCCAATCTTTATGGGGAAAGTATATATGTTTATTTTGGTATTTTAATCCTAATTGTTTGCCACTGATATTTTTTGTGTTCTGTGAGTAAAGCATCAATTCAAATGGCAGATTGTCCATTTTGTCAAGAGCCTCTACAAGCTCTTTTGTGGTTCGGCCAATACCGGATATCCAACCTCTACTATATAGTGGAAGAACTGAATTTATGTCAATTACAACTCGTTTCATTTGTGATAATTTGATTCAGAGTTTTTCCCCACTCATCATTGACGATTTCTTTCAAAAATCTTCTTTTATAATTTTCTTCAGCAATGCTTCCGAGTTCGTCAGACAGCTTTTTATCACTCCATAGTTCACATATTTTTTGCTCCAAATCTTCAATGTTGTTTGGTTGGAACAATACTCCTCCTATTTGGTTGCTCTCTTTTTCAGTCATCAAATCAGGAAATGCTCCGTGATTTGGGGCTATACAGCATCGTTTATGCGATGCGGCTTCGAGCAAAGCAACAGGAAATCCTTCATAGCATCGGCTTGGAATTACAATAAATCTTGCATTGGTATAGAATTTGGCCAATTGTTCGCTTGTCAGTTGTCCGCAGAGTTTTGCATTCGAAGGAATCTCGATTTCTTGATTATCTCTTAGTGTGCCTGCAAATCGGAATTCAATTTCTGGATGTCGTTGGGCGACTTCAAGCAATAGGTCGTATCCTTTTTCCTTGCTCAACCGCCCGACATATCCTACGTAATCTGTACCGCATTCAGGCAGTGGCTCGCTTTGTGGCTCAATATATTCTACGCAATTTGGGATTACACCGATTTTTTCTTTATCAAATCCTGCAACTATAAGCTTTTGTTTCTGAAATTCAGTAAGACAACAGAAATAATCAACACAACTCAAATATGCCCGTGTCTTTCGCGCAACCATATTCCGCAGGGCATATCCTAATGACCGAAGTCGGCTGTGTTCGCAGTTATAGTGTATGCAATCCCATTCATTACCTTTCGTTAGGCAGTTCTCGCAAGGCTTTCCATCGCGTAGGAATAATCCTGTTGGACAGATCAGCCTGTAATTGTGTACTGTCATCACGACAGGAATACCTTTTCGTCTGCATATCGGCAGTACTGCTGGCGAGATAAAAGGGTAGAGGTTGTGTATGTTTACAACATCTGGTTTGAACTCTCGTAACGCCTTGCGCATCATTTGTCTTCCCGAAATGCTATATATTCCTGAAAAGAATCCACGCACTTTCCCGACAAACCTCTCTCTCGCTTGCTCGGAACTCTTTCTAAGCGACTTGACTTGGTGACCATTGCGTTGTAGGTCGTCTATCATCCGATCTACAACAGCCTCTTCACCGCTGTATTTTCCGTAATCGTTATGAACGATGAGGATTTTCATTAGAACTCAACAACGTTGCCGCCAGCTTTGCGTTTGGATTTCATCTCCTCAAATGCTTTTCTTACTGCCGGGTGGTCCATTATGATGACGGTGGTACGGTTAAGAATGAATGGGTCGTAGTCAAGTATTCCACCAAGATATTCGCGTTTAAGCTGAGTCTCAGGAATGCCATATTCCAATATGAGCCTGTTGTAGACAATATCGGCTCGGTTTTTACTCAGGAAATCATTTCGTTTTACGGTACCCGTCTTTGAGTCGGCCGAGCCATATAGGTAGAATGTTTTCTCTGGATATGCCTTCATCAGTCGTGCCATCTTTGCTATCTTCATCTCCTCTTTTGGACGAATATCCCATTTGTCAAGGTCGAAAAACACCATCTCGTAAGGAAGCATACGTTTTAGCATTATTGAGTCAAACGACTCGTCGTCAGGAATATAATTTGTTACTAATGGGCTTGTCGCCTCATAACGGGTTATTATTGTGTCAAGCTGTCTTATTGATACTGAGTCGTCAATGGTATCATAATATGTGATTGTGATAAGGTCTGTGTAGCGCACCACATCAAGGTCTTCCTGCTGTATATATGCTACATACTTTGGCAAGTCGGTCGAGTTGTAAGGTACTATGCCTTTCTCTACATAATAGTCGCGACGTTTTTTCTCTGAACGGAAATTCAAATCGTAGCATATTCCTCCCAATATTGAAAATTCAATGTCGGGAGCAAACAACTCAACACCTGTTATTCGTTCACGGTCGAAGTTGCCTTCCATCACCGACAGGCGTGCTTCTGCCTGTACGCCGATGTGAGGAGTTATCGAGTAGCGAAGAATATATCCCAAATGACCTTCAGCAGCTAGGTTGGTGTTTTTGAATGTGCCAAAGTCTGCAGAATAACCGATTCTGTTTGAAAATTTTTCAGGATTGTTTTCTGATATACCTGCACGGACGTTAAATCCGGCATATACTATATGCTGCCAAGTGGAATCAATCTTGATTCTTTCATATTTTTTCATATACGACAGATTGACCATAAGGTCAAGTCCTGCATAGATATATTTCCATTTTTGGACAAACAGGTCGTCGTTGTTATCCATAGGCCAATAATATCCGCCAAGCGAACCACGGATTGTATCGGTCCCGGAAATAAGTATATTGCTTGATGGTCCCCAGCAATTGCCGTAATCGGCAGTAAGTGCCCTGCGGTTACGTAGATAACTTTCTTTGCTTATAAATCCACGAGAAGAACCAGTTCCTATCACTCCACGAATGCCGACAACGGGGAAAACCCAGTGACCTAAATGAAGTTCGATTTGAGGAGTTACTCTTTTGAACAATCCTCCTTTCATATCTTCAAAACCATAATACAGATGTCCTCCACCGTTAACACCAAAATTCCAGTTGTCCAAAGAGTGCGAGCGAATCCAACCTACATTGTGTTGACCTGATTTGTTTAACGTATCGATAAGGGTGTTTCTGATTTCTTGCTGGGCGGCAGCTGTAAAAACTAACGATATAAACGCCAGCAGTATTATTATGTTTCTTTTCATTTTTTTTGTAGTTATTCTTTGATATTTACATCATTGCCACCTGCTTTGCCTTGCTTTTTCATTTCTTCAAAAGCATTCTTTACAACAGGATGATCCATAATGATTACAGTGGTTCTGTTAAGTTGGAATGGCTGATATTCAAGTATTCCGCCAAGATATACACGTTCCAAACGCTCGGGTTCAATATTGTATTGGTTTACAAGTATATTGTATACCGTATCTGCTCGCTGATGACTGAGGAATTCATTGCGTTTCACTGTACCTGTCTTCGAGTCGGCCGATCCGGTTAGAATGAACTTGTCATTTGGATAGGCTTTCATTATACGAGCCATTTTCTCGATTTTCATCTCTTCCTCTGGCAGTATATCCCATTTGTCGAGTTCAAAGAATACCATTTCGTAAGGAAGCAACTGATTCAGAAGTATTTCTTTCAATGCCTCTTCCCAAGCTTGCTGGTTTCGTCTGTTGCGTTCGTTGATGGCATCCAGCAACGAGTCCTTTGTCCGTTGCATATCGGGGCTGTCAATGTTTTTAATCTCGTAGTACATCGTGGTGTCGAATCTGCTGACGGTATATACTGTATCTGCTCTGCGGACACGCGTACTGATTGTTCTTACTTGCTGATCAATCTCTCTCTTCTGTTTCTCGGTAAATGTATGTCGTTCTTCTTCTGTGCGGATATGGAACTTATACATTACTCCAATGTGAATATTAAAAACTTTGTCTGTTCCAAAACCAGATGATTCAATTGTTGGAATCCACTCCCTGTCAAATAATCGCTCTATTGCAGAACCGCGCACATCGGCATAGATGCTCCAGTTTGTGTCTAAATTCAGTTTGCAGATATATCCTATATGGGCTTCCGAACGGTGGTTCTTAGTGTCTTCCTCGCTTTTTGCAAACTTGGTATGAACACCGGTGTATAGGATATGATTCCAGCGTTTGAAAGGATTGTAGTTCTCAGTACCTTTAAATATTGCTAAATCAAGAAAAATGTCACCACCGAAATACCAGTATTTCCATTTCTGTATCAAAAGGTCGTTGTTATAGTCCCAATAATAGCCGCCCAACGATGTCCCGTTTGCATCTGTTCCGCACAGCCCATCTCCACCAGTGGTGATGCCGTAAATGTTGTATTTTTCTTTTGTCAAGAAACCGCGTGCATATCCCAAACCGGCTCCAAGTCTGAAACCGAACATTGGGAATATTCTTCGACCAACTTGAAATTCAATATTACCAGTCAAACGGTCGCCAAAAGGTCCTTCTCGATCGTCGGTGCCATAATACAATTGGCCTCCTCCCTGTGTCTGCAAAAACCAGTCGTCAAGGAAATGAGAGCGTACCCAGCCCACCCCTTGCGGACCTTTCACCACTTCTTGGTCAGTAGCATTTAGCGCACGACTAAAGGCTACATATTTTTTCTCTTCGTCGTCTTGTGCCTTTACAAAATTTGTAAAGCACAAGCCAACAATCATCAAAATAATCGAAATCCTTTTTCTACTCATATTTTTAATTCCTATTTTTTTCTATTTAAGAGTCTGCTTCTCCGTCGCCATAACCATATCCGTATCCATAACCATATCCGTATCCGTAACCATAGCCGTAACCGTAGCCATATCCATAGCCGCCATAGCCATAGCTGTGTTTGCGAATCTTATAGTTGTTCAAGATGATACTCATATTCTTCAACTTGCCTGTCTGGTAGAATTCCTCAAGTTCCATCAGTATTCGGCGGTCTGAAGTCTTTTCTTTGATAACAAAGAATGTGGCGTCAACAAGGCGATTTACAATCGTTGCATCGGCAACAATGTCGATAGGCACGCTGTCGATGATGATTATGTCGAACCTCTCTCGTGCCCACGCTACAAGTTCGTCAAAACGTTTGCTCATCAGCAACTCTGCAGGGTTGGGCGGTATAGGGCCATTATGGATGACCTTCAGGTCGGCATAAACGCTGTCGTTGTCAATAATGTCTTCTATCGAATCTTCCTGTGCCGAAAGATATGTCGTCAATCCTCGTTTGTATTTTTCTTTGTTTCCATGCCACGATTCGCGTTTGCGGATATCGGAATTTATCAGTAGAACTTTCTCCCCAGCGTATGCAAACGATAATGCTATGTTGTATGCCACAAGACTCTTTCCGTCTCCCGACATTGTCGATGTCAGCATCAGAACTTTACCGTTCTGTATCTCGCCGCTCATAAACTGAATGTTGTTGCGCAGAATTCGGAATGTCTCGTTAAACCTGTCTTTGCCGCTCTTTGTTATGATTCTCGAACCGTCACCTTCCACCATCGGGATAATTCCGGCTACTGGTATCGAACAGTAGGCCTCTACGTCTTTTTTGCTTCTGATGCGCACGTCAAGCCACTTGATGAGCATTATCACACCAATCGGCAGCAGCAACGCTATTATGAATGCCAGCGTATAGGTCTTCGACGGTACTGGCGATACCTTGCCGCCTGAGGCGTAGTCGATTACTCTTGTGTCGGCATCGGTGATGGTCAGCTTCAATGCATTCTCTTCGCGCTTGTTAAGCAGATACAGATAAAGTTGCTCTTTTATCGACTGTTGGCGAGTGAACGATTGCATCTCTCGGCGCTGCTTGGGAACCATATTTATCGCTGTGTTCGTACGCATCTCTTGATGACGGTACTCACGGATTCTGATTTGTATCGACTGGATGTAGTTCTCTATCGAACGCAGTATCGTCGCGCGCATCGTCTCCATCTGCGACTCTTTCTCTCTCACCATCGGACTTGTGCTACTCGAATTTGAAAGCAGCAGTTGGCGCTCTCTGACGCGGTTGTTGTATTCTTCAATCATCGCCGAAACGCTTCCATCGCCTATTGCAATGTTGGGCATCACGGTGAAAGGCTCCGACGCTTTTATCTTGTTCTGCAGGTCGCGGGCAATTCGTACTGCCACCTCCTCGTCGACCATTGCTTGCGAATACTGGCTTCTGCTGTTGATGTTGCTACCCATCTCGGTATTCATATCGCTGATGTTATGGGCGCGCATATAATCCTCCAGGTCTCCTTCAACGTCCGACAACTCCACACTTATTATCTGTAAACGTTCCTCAATGAACTTGGCGGTATTCTCAGCCACACGGTTCTTATATTCCACAGTATGGCGGTTGTACGAATCTATCCATAGGTTTATCACCTCGATGCCACGCTTTAGGTTGATGTCGCTCATCGACAGGCGGATGTTGCCGGCGTTTTCGTCAACGATGGTCGCATTCATCCTGCCCATATAATAGGCGGTGGCTTCATCGAGTGGACGGTAGAAAATTTGGAAATGCTCTTTTTCTATTCTGGCAAATCCCTCACGCTGCTTGATAACAATGACTCCCTTGGGGGTAATCAGCGTGTCGCCGTAGCGACCTTTCCATCTCATCGGCGAACGACCCTTCTCTGTCTCAATCGATGTAAGGGTGTAGTCATCAGCTCTTGCCTCTATCTCAAATCCACAAGCTGGGTAACTGTTATCTACAAAATGTGCTTCGATGGGCGATTTGTCGTATAAGTCCTCATCCAGAAACAGATGGGGTTTCATATAGGTCACCGTTAGGTTCAGCTCTTCAATCACATCTTGGATAACTTGGTGCGACTTGAAGAAATGAATCTCTTTTTCAGCTGTGCTTGGCGAGCGGAACGCCTTCATCACATCCTGGTTTATCTGTTGATTCGGCGAGTTAATCTGCATTGTGGCCGCTATCGAATATATATCCGGACTCATCTTTAGGTATAACCACGCACATACCATACATATCACCAGCGACACAATAATCCAATACCACGCCGACATAAACAGTTCAATGATATTGTGGATAATAAAACGGTTAGTATTCTTCCTGACCGTTGTATTCCCAGCGTTTACCATATTTTCAGCTTTTCCCTGATCAATCATGTTTTTCAGTTTAAAGTTATTAGTTTAAATTTTAAAGGCTTATTTAGTTTGAATATTTAATTGCTTTTTTTCGAGAATAACGCTACAACCAGCGTTACAACACTTACCGCTGTCGTCACAATCGACAAACGGCTCAGCCAGAAGTCGACAATTCTGTTGCTGCTTCGTATAGTTGTCTGCGACGGCCATACATAAATAACATCATTCTGTTGCAGGTAATAGTATGGAGAGAACAGAATGTCTTTCGTCAGAAGACTCACATAATCTGAATTCAAAACACCGTTCACCTCGCGCATAATCAGTATCTTGTCTCTTCTTATGCCGATTCCGCCGCCAGCGCCTCCAAAACCGCCACTACCGCCTTGCGCAATGTTTGCCTTTGCTATCAGGTCGAATATCGTCGCACGGTCATCAAACTCATATATTCCTGTCGCTCCTTCGCCAATTACCGTCACTTTGAAATTCGTAATCTTCACACTTACTGTCGCTCCGTATGCCAAGCCTGCGTCGGCAATCTTCTTTGTCAGCAGCTGTTCAGCCTCTGAGCAGGTCAACCCCTCAACTTTAACTGTGTCAAGCAGTGGGAAATTGATATATCCGCCTTCATTCACAAAATATTCTGTCAGCGATTCGCCACCCTCGACCGAGTTAATCTTGTTGTTGAACATTTCCGCAAGCATCGGCAGCTTGTGTGTCACCACGATACGCAGCCTGTCGCCGCGCTTGATATGCAACTCCTGCATTGGTTGCATCTTGTAGTATGTGTCCACATCCAAGTCGTTCAGCAACACATACTCCTCAACGGTTCCACAACTTGTGGCCAGCATCATCAAGGCAGCAACCAGCCAAATTTTTCTCTTTAGGATATTCATATTCGGATTTTAATTATTTTCATTTCAGATTTCAGCTTTCATTTTTCTTGTGTATCTCAAGAATCGCGGTGTTGAAACAAACACTCTTTTCCACATCCTCAACGGTTCATTCAGAAAACGATACAGCCACTCAATACGCATCCGTATCATCCATTTCGGAGCTCTCTTAACCGTGCAGGCATAGAAGTCAAACACCGCACCGATCGACGCGATTATCTTCACGCCCTTCAGACGCCCGCGGTATCTCTCCACCCATTTTTCCTGCTTCGGCGCAGTCATCGACACAAACATCACATCAGGTTCAAATTCATTCACTTCATCCACAATTCTCATACTCTCATCTTCAGGCAATTCCTTGCAGAACGAAGGTGAAAACGTCTTCACCGTTATCGACGGATATTCTTTCTTTATACGCTTCTCAATCAAGCTCAACACTCTCTCTGTGCTACCCATATAGTATACTTTTCCGTTTCTCTTCGCCACCTCTTTCAGCAGATATTGATGTATGTCGTCGCCAGCAATCTTTTGCAAATCAATGCCTTTAAGCTTCTTCGTCACCATACATACTCCCTCACCGTCGGGCAGCAGAAAGTCACTCTTCTCCAACGCATATCTGAACACCGCATCGTCCAACGCTGTAACAAAGGAATGCGGATTCAAGCAGTTAACCACAGCCGCCTTCTTGGCGCTCTCTGGGATCACCACCTCTGCGATATCATCAACCAACGTATAATTGTAAAATTTCTGCATCTCAGTTCCAACATTAACGCATTAACATATTAACGCGATAATATAATAAACACATTAACACTTTTTCTCACGGCTAAAGCCTCGTCAGTCCCATTTGGAACCGCGTTGGCTCTGCATTTTTTCACACTTTTTATAGGGTATTATATTTATATTATATATACCCAACAAACAGACATTGTATAAGTTATGCCTGTTTAACCTCTCGGTTAAATCATACAAATATAACACTTTTTTCATATCCTACAAAATAAAATATTAAACTACTTGTTCACATAATAGAATTCGCCACTTTTAAATGTTAAAATAGCACCCTGATTTAACTTAAATTTATTAACATTTCGCATACCCTTCCTCTGGGTTAATTCTGGGTCAACTCTGGGTCAACGTTAAGTTAAATTAACTCTCCTCTAAAACCTATTTTTTAACATTTGCACAATAATAACCATAAATCGTAGTTACCAAAACAATTCAAAATAATCTTTTAATGAATTTTCTCGACATTATTATTGCCATACCCCTTGGATATCTGATATTTAAAGGCTACAAAAAAGGTCTCATCTTTGAGCTTGCCTCTCTTGTCGGTATCATTGTCGGCAGCATTCTGGCCGTCAGATTTGCTCATTGGTTCTCCGAACTCGTCGGGCTTAATTGCGAAAATGCTTACCTTATCGCTTTCTTCATTATCTTTGTCATTGTCATAGTGTTATCGCTCCTTGCTGCCAAGCTTGTCGAGAAATTTGTCAAGCTGATGCACGTTGGCATCGTCAACAATCTCGCTGGCGCTCTCTTCGGTCTTCTAAAAGGTCTCTGCATATTTGGAGTGTTACTTTATTACGTTGCTGTTATCGACCTAAATGAAAAGGTGTTGACTAGGGATGCAAAGGATGCTTCTATTCTGTACCGTCCTGTCGAACGCACAGGGCGCAAGCTTACCGGTCGTATCGACTATTATGTCTCCCAACGCAAACAACTCCACGACCAGCAAGAAGACTCTAAAACTCTATAACCTTTTAACAAATATAAATGCTCATTCTCGCTCCAATGCAAGGCCTTACCGAATTGCTCTTCCGAAGAGCTTTCCACCGCTGCTATCCTGGTGCGTTCGACTATGCCGTAAGCCCGTTTCTGTCCCTCACACACGGCAATCTTAAGGTCGCTGACAAGAAGATCGAGGACGTCCTTCCGCAACTTAACGTCGACAGCATACCCGTTGTACCTCAACTGCTTGGACATGAGACTAATGAGTTTATAGATCTCTCCAATCGTCTTTTCGATTTGGGTTATTCTGAAGTTAATTGGAATATGGGGTGCCCGATGCGTCGCGTTGCAGGCAAACACAGAGGTTCTGGCATTTTGCCTCATCCAGATGAGGTTAGGGCTATTTTGGAACAGATTGTGCCGAATATCAAACCTCAGCTTTCGGTCAAAATCCGTCTCGGCTATTATTCAGAAAATGAGATCGATAATATTATTCCCGTTTTGAACGATTTTCCGCTGAAAGATGTTACCATACATCCTCGTATTGGAAAGCAGGTCTATTCTGGTCGTACCAATCTTGACAAACTATCCGAGGTTCTTCCTTACATACGTCATAAAGTCATCTATAATGGCGACATTAATTCGGTTTTCGACTATTCGAAAATCCGTACCCTTTTCCCGCAAATCAAGGATGTAATGATTGGTCGCGGAGTGTTGTATAATCCATTGTTACCGATACAGATACGTCAACAATGCTCCTCTGATTTTGACTCTGTTCCCATCAATGGTTCTATGATGCCGACAAAAGATTTTATCCTCTTTTTTATGGAGGAGATTATGCGACTTGACATCTGCACTCAAGCCAAAATTCGCAAAATTAAAGAGTATTGGTGTCTTTTTTCAAAGGCTCTTCCTGGTAGTGAGGAAAGCAAACGCAAAGTGCTTCACGCCAGCGATTTGGATGCAATTATTGCCCTTATTCGAGATATGACAAAATAAATCGTCGCTCCGACACCTATTCCTAGCAATGCTCCGCAGACAACATCTCCTGGATAGTGTTTTCCAAGATAGGGACGACTATAGCCGACAATCAACGCCCATCCAAACATAACATATGGGATTACAGCACTTCTGTAACCCTCATTCTCTGTTCTCCGTTTTCTCCCCCCATACATCAAACTCAAAAACATCGCAATGGCAAACGCATTGGCGCTATGTGACGATACAAAGCCGTATAAACCGCCCTTCCCTGTGTTGAACATCCGTACTCCCTCCAACTCGTAGCAGGGACGCAGCCGCTGCACACCATCTTTGATGGCGTTTGAACTAATTTGGTCGGCAAGCAGAAAACAAAGCCCTATTCCCGCAAGTACCCACAGCCAGCTTTTTCGGTCGTGTCTTATTGTGATTATGGTAAATATTGATAATATGACAATCGCCCAACTCCATGGTTGGCTGAAACACCACAGCACCCAGTCAAGCCAGGTGTAATGATGGTCGTTTATCCACCAAAATGCATTTTGGTCAAGAGATATTATCTTCGACATTTAGTTTCTGAAAAATCAAGTCTTTAAGCTCTTGTATGTTGTATCCCGACACAGCGCTTATCATTATTGTCGGCAGCGTGCGTGGCAACGTGCGTTTCAATTGTTTCATCATATCTTCATCCAGCATATCGCATTTCGTTACAGCCAGTATACGCTGTTTGTCAAGCAGTTCTGGATTGTACTTTTTCAACTCTTTTAACAATATCTGATATTCTTTTTTGATGTCCATACTTTCGCACGACACCATAAATAACAATATCGAGTTTCTCTCAATATGGCGCAAGAAACGGAGACCCAAACCTTTGCCTTCCGACGCGCCCTCAATAATTCCCGGTATGTCGGCAATGCAGAACGACTGGTCATCCCGGTATTTAACTATTCCTAAATTGGGTACAAGGGTGGTGAACGGATAGTCGGCTATCTCGGGTTTTGCTGCCGATACAACGGACAGAAATGTTGATTTGCCAGCATTTGGGAAGCCTACAAGCCCCACATCTGCAAGCACTTTCAATTCGATTATAACCCAACGTTCCTCTGCAGGCTCTCCCGGTTGAGCATATCGTGGCGTCTGGTTGGTGGGCGACTTGAAATGGTCGTTTCCCCATCCACCGCGTCCACCTTTTGCTATGATGGCTGTCTGTCCCTCTTCGGTTATCTCGCACAGTTGTTCGCCTGTTTCTGCATCACGGCATATGCAGCCAAGCGGAACGTCGAGAATTTGGTCGGCACCTTCGCGTCCGGTGCATAGATTCTGTCCGCCGTTCTGTCCGTTTTCGGCAAAGACGTGCTTTGTATATTTCAGGTGTAGGAGTGTCCAACGGTTTGTGTTGCCACGCAGTATTACGTGACCGCCGCGTCCGCCGTCTCCGCCGTCGGGACCTGCTTTCGCGTTATATTTTACTCTCAACAGGTGTGCGGAACCGGCACCGCCTTTGCCTGAACGCACCAGTATTTTAACATAGTCGACAAAATTCGAGGTCATTTATGTCGTTTTTTTTTATTTATAATAGGGGCGGTAAATGCCGCTAAACATTTGCCGCCCAAATGCTATAAGCAATGCTTATTTGAGTTTTTCAATCTCTGCAATTATGTTGGACGATATTTCCTTGATATCGCCAAGACCGTTGATTTTTATGTGGAGGCCTTTGCCTTCATAGTATGATGCGACGGGAAGTGTCTTTGCCTCATACTCTTTCAGGCGGTTCTTGATAGTCTCCTCGTTGTCGTCACTGCGACCCGATATTTTGGCGCGTTCCAGCATACGGCGAATCAATTCTTCGCGAGGCACATCGAGACTTACCATACAAGTCAGTTTGCGGCCGTGCTTGGCAAGCAGTTTGTCAAGAATCTCTGCCTGTGCAACATTGCGTGGAAATCCATCAAAAAGAATACCTTGAGTGTCACGGGCGATGGCATTGTCAATCATTTCAATAACGATATCGTCGCTTACAAGGCTACCGGAATCCATTATGCTTTTAATACGTTTGCCGAGCTCGGTTCCGTCGGCAATTTCCTTGCGCAGCAGATCTCCTGTCGAGATGTGGTTAAGATTGTATTTTTCAACCAGAAGATCCGATTGGGTTCCTTTGCCGGCACCCGGAGCACCAAATAAAACTATGTTTAACATTGTTGCTTAAACTTTGTAGTTTAACAATATAACTTTAAATTTACTTAACGGACACAATTTCAATGTCGAAAATCAACGAGCTGTTGGCTGGGATAATGCCAAGATCCTGAGGACCGTAGCCAAGAGCCGACGGTATAATGAGGGTCAGTTTGCTGCCAGCGGGCTGATTGATGATACCCTTTTCCCAACCGCGTATAAGCGACTGTTCTCCAACTCGATAGCTGAGAGGCTCGTATGGGCGGCGGCTGTCGTAAATCTCATTATCTTTGGCTACGCTCTCAATGCTGGTGTCGAAAACTTTGCCGTTGAGCAGACGGCCGGTGTAGTTGATAGCCACTTGGCGGCCGATTTCAACCTTCTGGCCGTTGCCTTTCTTGTTCACGATGATGTAGAGACCTTCCTCGTCGGGTGTGGCTTTAATCTTGTTTTCTGCAACATAGTTGGCCAGCATCTCTTTCTCGGCGGCCTGTGCCTGCTGCATATTCTCCATATAGTTGGCCTGTTCCTGAGCCATTTCCTCTTTGGTGATGATGTCGGTGAGGTTGATCTCATAGATGAGTTTCATACCTGTTCCGGGTTTGTAGTAGGGCGGGAAACGGAAACCGTATTTGGCTACGGAGTCGGCTTCAACCTGGAAGATGGCCTTGTCGCCGATATGCATCATCAGCAGTCCTTCGGGAAGGTCGCCGGGAAATGCAGGATCGTTGGCCATAAGGATGCGGTCGGGAGTATCAACTCGTCCAAGGATGGAGTCGTTGAGTTTCAGCACGCAAGTACCAACGAGGACATCGTTCTGCTGCACCTGCTGCGCACCTTTATTGGTCTCCAAAAACTTGTATCTCAATCCGCTTTTGGTTGTTTTGAATCCATCGCCGCATGCTACCAGAATGGTGCTGGTAAGAACTATTGCAGCGAAAAGTTTGAAAAGTCTTTTCATTTTTTTAATTGTTTAATATTGTTTTATTTATTGTTGTTTATTTAAATTTTTTCTTTCAATTGTTTAGCACTTTTAGATCTATCACAAGGATTGCTGACTGCGGAATACGGTCACCGTCACCGCCGATGCCATAGCCAAGGTTGGAGGGCAGAATCACTTTGGCACGGCTTCCAACGCATAGCTGCAGTACTGCTTGGTCGAGCCCAATCATCTGCTGGCGTCGTCCGGCAACGTAATCTTCTTTTATATCGTTGTAAATTATTTTGCCATTAATTGCTTCGACGCTGTAAGTAATATGAACCGAGTCTTCAAAGTCAATTTTATTGCCATTGCCTTTCTCATATTCCCACAAGCGCGCCCCTTCGGGTAATTTCTCCATATTCCACCCGCGGCGGGCAATGTATTCATTTATAGATGTTTCTTCCGATTGTGCGATTGTGCGGTTGGCATTGATAAGATGCTCTTTCAACTCTTTTTGACCCGATGTTGGACGTCCCACCATCGGCGGGTCGTTGTGGCATGCTGTAAGAAGCGCGGAGCAGATGATTATCAATGCAATACGTTTCATTTCTATTCTTTGTTTTTGATATGCGATGATAACTCCTTAAGCATGTTTTCTTCCAGCACTTTCAGCGATGTATTGAAATCGTAAGGTGATGTGGCTCCGCTGGCTTGCGTGTGACCTCCACCGCCGAAATACTTATGTGCGAACACGTTGACATCGAAGTCATATTTAGCCCTGAATGAAAGTCTTACTTTTCCATCGGTCTCTTTAACCATTGCTCCGACAATCATTGGTTGCATCATAAGTGTGTAATTCACAAGTCCTTCTAGATCATTGGCGGTACCGCCAAACTTGGCAAGGTCTTCGGCGTTGATGTATAGGTATGCAAATCCCACTTCGGGGAATATTTTTAGCCGTTGGGTCAGCAGGAATCCCAGTATCTGCATTTTGGTGATACTGTAGTTGTTAAATGTTCGGTTGTGAACGTCGGCTGCACCAATCGGGTGACGCATTAACGCCGCTGCCGCCTCGTAAAGTGACGAATCTTCGTTGGCGTAGGCAAAGCAGCCGGTGTCGGTGTTAAGACCATGAAACAGGCAGCGTGCCGTCGGCAACGCTATTGAACTGTCACCAATCATCTGAACAAAAAGCCAGTAGAGCAACTCGCAGGTCGATGAAAGGTCGGGAACGGAAATAACGGCGTTGAAGAGTTCGTGGTTTGGGTTATGGTGATGATCGACAAGCAGTTTTGTGGCTCCGCTTTGTGTCAAAGCTTTGTCTAGTGGCAAAATTCGTTTGCTGTCGTTAAAGTCAACACCCCAGATGAAGTCGGCTTCGGCAATTCGCTTTTCACAGAGCGCAAGGTTTTCCACGGCGTTGATGATAATGTCAGAATCTGGCAGATAACGCATCTCGTCGGGGCAGGGGTGGGGTAGCGCAACGGTAATTTGCGGCATTTCGCGCCCCGCAAAAAAAGCCGTCCGCAACCAATGGTAGGCACCCAATGCCGAACCCACCGCATCGCCGTCAGGGTTCATATGCGACAGGATTACAATGTTTTTGGCCTTGCCGAGATGCACGGCAAAGCGTTCAACAAGTTCGTTATCAAGAGATAATGCCATCTTCTAACATTCTACTACAACTTACAAAGATACACATATTTTTTTGAAAAACAGAGCCTGTTGATAAAATACTAATAACTATCTCCAAACTACCCCCTAAATTTGAATGTTACCAGGCTTGGCCTTTGGAGACCATCCAGGCTTGGGCTTCTTTGTTGCCGAGTTTTGCGGCTTTCTTGTAGCTTGAAGTTTCGCGGGCGCTGTTGCCCTGCTTGGCGTAGAGTTTGGCGATAAGGCAGTATGTCTCGTGGTCGCGATCGTTGATGGCGACAGCTTTCTGATAGTTACGAAGAGCCTTCACATAGTCGCCTTTGTCGGTATAGACCTGTCCGAGGCATTTGTAGGCGTCGGTGTTCTTTGGATTGATGCGGGCGGCCTTCTGATGATAGGCTACCGCTTCGTCGTAGTTGCCTTTTTGTCCATAGATTGCGCCGAGACGGTTGTAGGCGGGAATATAGGTGCTGTCGAGGTCGAGGATAGCCTCGTAACATTGGATAGCCTTCTTGTCGTCGCCGCGCTGTATGTAAGCGATGCCGAGATAATAGAGTAGTTTAATAGATTTGTTGTCGCGCTGCAGACCTTTGCGCAGATGGGCTATGGCGGTCTCGTAATTGTTTTTCTGTGTGTACATTACACCGAGGTTGTAGTAGGCGTCGACGTTGTCGGGGTCGTTGGCGAGTGTTTTGCGGAACTGGGTGAGGGCGTCGTTGTCGTTGCCCCGATTGTAGTAGATGACGCCGAGCGTGTTTGTTGCGCGCGGCGACTTGGGGTCTTTTTCAAGAGCCTTCTTGACCCAACCGATTGCGTTGGTGAAATTCTTTTTATAGTTGTTTATGAGCGCCATGCTGCAATAAGCAGAGGCGCTTTCTGGGTTGAGCTCGATGGCGCGTTCCGTAAGTTCCTTCAGTTTTTCAACGCCGACAAAGAGGCCGCAGCGGTTGCCTTCATAGTCGTTGTTTTCGATTACACAAAAGACAAAATGCTCGTATGCATCTGCGAGGGTGTCGTTGAGTGTAATGGCTTGATAGAGTGATACAACAGCCTCGTCGAGATGAGAGCGTTTTTCCTGCAGTTTGCCGAGCAGCAGCAAGGGAGTAGCATTGTCGGGCTCGGCGGTGACAGCCTGTTCGTAATAGCCTTGTGCACGGTCGAGAAGACCGAGTTTTTCAGCATTTAAGCCTTTGGCGATGTTGTCGTTGCCTTGACAATAGACGATGCAGTTTAATGTAAGTGCCAGCGCAAATAAAAGTATTGTTTTCTTCATAATCAATTAATATTACAATCACTAATCACCTATCACAATTCATTTAACTTATTTTACCCCAGGCAAGGGCGCGTTTGTTTTTTTGGATATATAGTTTCAGACAGGCGTTTTCGGCTGTTTCAAGCCGTGGGTCGCGGTCGAGGATTTCCTGCACACATTCGCGGGCGGCGCGAACAATAGGCTCGTCATTGACGATGTCGGCGAGTTTGAGTTGCAGAATGCCGCTCTGCTGCAAACCTTGTAGGTCGCCGGGACCGCGCAGTTTGAGGTCGGCTTCGGCTATGCGGAAGCCGTCGGTCGACTGCACCATAATATTGATACGTTCGCGACCAGAGTTGGATAACTTGTTGCCAGTCATAAGGATGCAGTAGGACTGTTCTGCTCCGCGACCCACACGACCACGCAGCTGATGTAGTTGTGAGAGTCCGAAACGCTCAGCATTTTCGATAATCATAACTGAGGCGTTGGGAACATCCACGCCCACCTCGATAACGGTGGTGCTGACCATAATTTGCGTCTCGCCGCGTTTGAATCTACCCATCTCATATTCCTTAGCCTCGCTGTCCATACGTCCGTGGACGATACTAATCTGATATTGAGGTAGCGGGAATTCGCGCACAATACTTTCGTAGCCGTCCATAAGGTCTTTGAGATCCATAGTTTCGGATTCCTCTATAAGAGGATAAACGATATAAATCTGCCGCCCTTTGGCTATCTCGTTGCGGATGAAACCGAATACCTTTAACCGTTGAGAGTCAGTACTATGAATTGTTTTTACGGCTTTGCGTCCCGGAGGCAGTTCGTCGATGATAGAGCAGTCGAGGTCGCCATAGAGGGTCATTGCAAGAGTGCGCGGAATAGGTGTGGCGGTCATAACGAGAACGTGGGGCGGTTGTACGCTTTTTGTCCATAATTTGGATCGTTGCTCCACACCGAAGCGATGCTGTTCGTCGATGACCACAAATCCGAGATTGCGGAATATTACATCATTTTCTATTACAGCGTGTGTGCCTATAAGAATGTCAATTTCACCGTCTTGAAGACGTTGTTTGATTTTCTTTTTGGCAGAATTCTTGAGTGCGCCAGTAAGCAGTTCGACAGTAACGCCGATACCTTCGAGCATTTTACTGATATTGGCATAGTGTTGGTTGGCAAGGATTTCGGTTGGTGCCATCATGCAAGCCTGGCAGCCGTTGTCGATGGCTATGAGCATACAAAGTAGAGCCACAAGGGTTTTGCCGCTGCCTACGTCGCCTTGCAGCAGGCGGTTCATCTGATGGCCGCTCTTCATATCGGCGCGAATCTCTTTCACTACACGTTTCTGAGCCCCTGTGAGTTCGAAAGTCAGTTTTTCTTTGTAGAAACGATTAAAATGCTCGCCCACCACAGAGAACATATATCCGTTGGAGCGCATCTGGCGGTCGTGCTTGGCGTATTGATAATCAAGTTGCAGGAAGAATAGCTCCTCGAATTTCATACGTTGTATCGACAGGGCGATATCGTGCGGTTTGACGGGATAGTGTATCACCTCGATTGCGTTGGCGCGATCGGGGAGCTTGTATTTTGAGATGATGCTTTGCGGCAAGGTTTCAGGAATACGTCCTTCGGCCAGACGCAGCAGTTGTTCGGTAAGTTTGGCTATGCCTTTGGTGTGCAGGCCTTTGGCTTTAAGCTTTTCGGTCGACGAATAGATAGGGATGTATTTGCGGCTGAAGGCAGTCTCATTGTCGGCACGCTCCAGGTCGGGATGCGCAATGTTGATGTGGCCGTTGTACACCGTTGGTTTGCCCATCACAATGTATTCGGTGTCAGGCTTAAGCGATTCACGAATCCACTTTATTCCTTGAAACCATACAAGTTCAATCTGCCCTGTGGCGTCGCGCAGCAACGCCGTCAGCCTTAACGACTTGCCATTGCCGACGGTGTGCATATCGTATATAGTGCCTTGCAACACCACATAAGGCTCGTCGATGTTGAGGTTGCGGATGGTGGTGCGTTGCGAGCGGTCGACATAACGATAGGGAAAGTATTCCAGCAGGTCACCGTAGGTAAAGATATTAAGCTCGCGTTGCAGCAGCGCCGCGCGTGTCGGACCTACGCCTTTTAGGAATTCTATCGGTGTGTCGACAAAAAGCATCTCTTTCCTTATACAATATATTTATTAATGTCTTTGCCGAATGCGGCGAGTTCGCGGACCATAGAAGAACTGATGGTTGCGTATTGCTGGTCGGCAAGCAATATAACTGTTTCGATGTCAGGGGCAATAAGACGGTTGATGTCGGCAATCTTCTGCTCGTAAGCGAAGTCTACGCTGTCGCGCACACCACGCAGAATATATCCGGCGCCTTTCTGATGGCAGAAATCGGTGGTGAGACAAGAATAGGTCTCAACTTCCACCTGCTGCATATCGGCAACGGCCTTGCGGATGCGTTCAACACGCTGGTCGATAGGGTAGAAGCCGGATTTTTCTGTGTTTACTCCTATGGCTACAATTATCTTGTCGAAGAGTGGCGTTGCGCGTTTCAGCAGAGCCAGATGACCTATTGTCATCGGGTCGAACGAACCTGGAAATATTGCAATACGTGACATTGTTATCTTTTTTTCTTTTTATTTTGGTTCTTGTTTTTGTACTTGTTGTTGTCCTCACCGAATACATAAAGCACTCGCAGCGAGATGGATGAGTTGTAGCAGTTGTTCGACCAGCTCTTAGGTTCGCGGTCGCTTTCCTTCTCATATCCCCAGAAATTCCAGTTACGTTTGACAGGAAGCAGGGAATGCTGGTAGCGAAAATTAAGCGTCAGCCCGCGCCATACGGGAATGCGGATGTCGAAAGCGGCAGCAAGGTCGTTCTTGAGAAACGACATATCCGATGTGTCGGGAAGGAATATCTCGGGCTTGTAAACCAGCAAGCCGTGCGGCTGCTGTACAAGTCGGCAATATGAAAGTCCGGCGCCAAAGGTTATGCCGCCGTATGGGTCGGTGAAATGTATTGTCAGAGGAATGTCGACATAATTCATCGTGAAATGGAAAAGGGCATAGGGCGAACTGGTGTTGTTGTAGACACCCCGCTGCGAGAAGTCGGATTCAATTGAGAGATGCCATAAGTTATTGTCGGTCAAATCTATAATAGCACCGACGCCAGCGGTGAATCCCCATTTGTCAAAACCTCGCAGTTCGTCGCCTCTGATTTGCGAAATGGTGGCTCCAGCTACGGGGTAGGCTCGGATGACCTGGCGGTTGTTGCGCCGCTGTCCATGCGCAGGCAAGGCCAAAAGCAGCGAGAGAATTATCAGAATGGTTGTTTTTGTATGCGACATAATTATTGTATGATTCAATATAAAAATTAATGATCAAAAATTAAAACTTAACTCCAAACTATCAGCTTTTCTTTTAATCTTTTAAAGATTGAAACTTTAAAAAAACGCAAATGTTGAAAAAAAATTGTTGCATATTATGTTTATTGTTTAAAAAAAATGCAGTAATTTTGCATTATGGAAATTACAACGAGAAATATCGCAAAGAAAAAAGAAAGAATTACTTACGAGCAAGCGTTCTCTCTCAACGGCAAGACACCTCCGCAGGCAATCGAACTTGAGGAAGCTGTTTTGGGAGCCTTGATGCTTGACCAGAACGCACTAAACAATACTATTCAAATGCTCAGGACGGAATATTTCTATCGCCCTGAACATCAGTATATTTTCAGAGCCATTGTTAAACTCTTTGAGCAATCTAAACCTGTCGACCTGCTTACTGTCACCCAGCAACTTATGAAAGACGGTCAACTCGAGACGGTTGGTGGTGCTATGTATCTTTCCCAGCTTGTCAACCGCGTGGTTTCGGCGGCTCATATTGAGTTCCACTCTCGAATTTTGTCTGAAAAATACATTCAGCGCGAAATTATACGAGTATGCACCGAAACGCTTACCGAGGCTTATGACGATACGACCGATGTGCTTGACTTGCTGGACAAGACGGAGCGGGTGTTGATGGATATCGATGAGAAGAATTTCCATACCGAATATCACAATATGCAGGATGTCCTGCATACCGCCTTTGAGCAGATCCAGGCGGCGCAGGAAAGCGATAGCTCCTACAGCGGCATTCCGTCGGGCTTTGTCGAACTCGACCGTATGACGGCTGGTTTCCAACCCGGCACACTTATCATCCTTGCCGCGCGTCCCGCTATGGGTAAGACGGCTTTTGCGCTCACGATGGCGCGCAACATAGCGGTCGAAATGAAGAAACCTATAGCATTCTTCTCGCTCGAAATGACTGCTGTCGAATTGGTTATGCGACTCATAAGCAGCGAGTCGGGCATCTCCGGCGACCGCCTTAAGAAGGGTGAAAAACTCCCCGATGTCGAGAAAGCGCAGCTCTATGCCAAATCGCAGGTTCTTACAGAGGCTCCGATTTATATCGACGATACTCCGCAGCTTTCCATCTTTGAGCTACGAGCCAAATGCCGTCGTCTGAAACAGCAGCACAAAATAGAGATGGTCTTTATTGACTATCTGCAACTTATGCAAGCTGGTGGCGAACAGTCGCGCAACGGCAACCGCGAGCAGGAAATCAGCCTCATCTCGCGACAGCTTAAGGCCTTGTCCAAAGAATTGAATGTTCCTGTCATAGCCCTTTCGCAGCTTTCGCGTGCCGTCGAGACTCGTGGCGGTACAAAGAAACCTCAGCTCTCCGACCTTCGCGAGTCGGGTGCTATTGAGCAGGATGCCGATATTGTGATGTTTATCTATCGTCCTGAGTATTACCGTATTTTCGAGGATGATGGTGGCTCCACACTTGGTATGGCCGACATCATCGTTGCCAAGCATCGTAGTGGTGAAACCGGCGATGTGCGACTGCGTTTTGTGGCTCAGTATGCCAAGTTTGAGAATCGCGAAATTGAGGGCAAATACAATTTGGCGACTGGACTTCAGCCAAATACCGCCTTCGACAACGGTGGTGCAGTCGAACGTACATACGAATCCAAGATGAACCGCGACATCGACCCCGACGCAAATGCTGAAAACGAGGATATGTTTTGATTGTCAATGATGTGCTGGAAAACACGAAAAAAGTTGTGGAATTGCATGTGTGATTTTATGCGTATACTTAGAGTTGACTTAGAATTGACCTAGAATTGAACCAGAGTTGATATAAGTTGAAAATTGGGGAGGCGTAAAAAAAAGAACTTGTTTTTTTTATTTTGTCATTTATGATAAATTGTGTAACTTTGCATTTGCTTTGTTATATGAGATAATTATATATATATTTGAAATTCAATAATAAATAATATAAATATTAAACAATAAAATGGAAAAGAAAGACCTTCTGAAAGAAACCGTACAGCACATTGACATCAAAAAGTACAACTCGACAGAGATTATCGACGCTATGCGCCATATGTCGTTCACCAGTCGCGATACCGCCCGTGCCGCCGACATCCTGATGAAAATGTGTGCCGAAAAGGAATGCACTAATATTCTGACTATTGCCGGTTCTACTTCAGCAGCCGGATGTATGCAGGTTTATGTTGATATGGTGCGCAACAAGATGGTCGACGTGGTGGTTTCCACCGGTGCGTCGATTATTGATATGGACCTTTTCGAGGCTCTCGGTTTCAAACATTATATCGGTACCAAGGAGAATGTCATTCCCGACACTAAGTTGCGTGAGCTTTACATCGACCGCATCTATGACACCTTTATCGACGAAGAGGAACTGCAGGCTTGCGACAACGCCACTTTCGAACTGGCCAATATGCTGGAGGCCCGTCCTTACAGTTCGCGTGAGTTTATCTATGAACTTGGCAAATGGCTGCATAACGGCCGTGCCGTGAAGAAAGACAGCTTGATTCAGACTTGCTACGAGTGCGGTGTGCCTATTTTCGTTCCCGCATTCTCCGACTGTTCGGCAGGTTTCGGTATCGGCAAGCACCAGTGGGAGCGCGCCAAGGAGGGCAAGCCCTATCTGAGCATCGACTCTGTGTGCGATTTCATCGAGCTGACCAAGATCAAGATGGCCTGCCCCGAGACGGGTCTGTTTATGGTGGGCGGCGGTACTCCGAAGAACTTTGCACAAGACACCGTTGTCTGCGCCGAGATTCTCGGTCACGAGGTTCCGATGCACAAATATGCCATCCAGATTACCGTTGCTGACGTGCGCGACGGCGCCTGCTCGTCGTCAACTCTGCTCGAAGCCGGTAGTTGGGGCAAGGTTAGCGAGGAACTGCAGCAGATGGTCTATGCTGAAGGCACCACGGTTATCCCGATGATAGCTTCGTATGTATATCACAATGGTCCGTGGCGTGAACGCGAGTACAAAAACTGGCAGAAAATATTTGAGAAATAAAATCTGATGTCGTTACCGGCGATCGGTAATTTGACTGCAATTCATAATTCTTAATTCCCAAATTCCTAATTGAACAATATGGATGATTGTACCCGCCAAAAGATTCGCGACTTGATACAGCGAGAGGTCGTAGTGGCCACGGGATGCACCGAGCCCGGCGCCGTTGCATTGGCAGCGGCCAAGGCCCGTGAGGTTCTAGGCAGTATGCCCGACAGTACCGAGCTTTATCTCAGCAAGAATGTCTTCAAAAACGCTATGGGTGTAGGCATTCCTGGCACAGGAATGATAGGATTGCCTATAGCTGTGGCTATTGCGTTGACTTCGGGCGACTCGCATCGTCAACTCGAGGTGCTCACCGTGCCCAAAGAGGATGTTGAGAAGGCTAAGGTTTGGCTTGCCAACAACGCTGACAATCTTAAGATCGGGCTCAAGGCGAATTGCGAGGACAAGCTCTATATCGAGTGCGTATGTCGCAAAGGTGGCGATACGGCAACGGCGGTAATATCCAAACGTCATACAAACTTTGTTTTTGTGGCTCACAACAACGAGGTGCTGCTGGATAACGACGGCAGCTCTGGATGCGGTGAGGGTGATAGCGACAGCGAGCTGCATTTATCGGAACATCTTGTTTATGAGTATGCTACTACGGCTCCGATAGATGAGCTGAAGTTTATTCTCGAAACGGTTACGCTCAACAGTGCCGCCGCTACTGAGGGTCTTAAGGGATATGGATTGAACACTGGTCGCATATTGATGGAAAATGCCGACGGCGATATTGTCCATACTGTTATTGCCCGCACCGTAGCTGCCTCTGACGCCCGTATGGACGGATGCACTTTGCCGGTTTATTCCAACAGCGGAAGCGGCAACCAGGGTATTGCTTGCACACTTCCCATCTACGAGTATGGAAAGGCTAAAAAATGTACCGATGAGCAGCTGGTAAGAGCTCTGATTCTGAGCCATCTGACCTCGATATATGTCAAGCGCGGCATCGGTCGTTTGTCGGCGTTGTGCGGCATCGTCAATGCCTCGATAGGTGTTACTTCGGGCATCACCTATCTCCACGGCGGCAACTACGACCAGGTGTGTTACGCTATAAAGAATATGATCAACACCCTTGCCGGTATGGTTTGCGACGGAGCAAAACCCTCCTGCGCACTCAAGATGTCGACAGGTCTATATAGTGCCTTCGTAAGTGCCGAACTTGCGTTGCACGACAAGGTGGTCGACGCTTGCGACGGATTGTCGGAGAAGGATATCGACTACTCCATACGTAATCTTGGCCGACTCGGACACGACGGAATGGACCAGACCGACGATGTTGTGCTTGATATTATGACACACAAACAGATGTGAGATGATTAGAAATTAGAAATTTAGGGAGTTTGGTTTTAAAATAATAGTGTGATTTTGGTCCTATTTCAAAAAAAAACAGTAATTTTGCCAATTCAAAATTAAATAAATAAAGATATGGATTTAAACAATAACAGAACGAAAGAAGAGTTGTATTCACAGTCCATTAGTGCAGGAAAGCGTAAATACTTTTTTGATGTGAAGGAGACAAGAGGCGGTGATAAATTTATCGTTATCGCTGAGAGCCGTAAGCTTTTTGACAACAACACCGGCAATTTCTACTTTGAGAAGAACAAGATGTTTCTCTATAAGGAAGATTTTGAGAAATTCCAGCGTGGTTTGAACAACGCCATCAATTTCATCGAAACAGGCGTTATTCCCGAAGAAACGGATACGTTTGCAGAGACACAGCATAACGATACAGCAATAGACGAATCCATCGACGATATTTTCAAAATCTAATTGATTCCTAAGGTAATCCGTAAAGAATAATGGGAAAGATTATATCGATAGCCAACCAGAAAGGCGGCGTGGGCAAAACCACCACCGCCACCAACCTATCGGCTTCGTTGGCGGTGCTCGAATACAAGGTGCTCCTCATCGATGCCGACCCGCAGGCCAACGCCACTTCCGGTCTTGGTGTCAATCCCGAGAGTGTCGAGCAGAGCGCCTACGAGTGTTTCCTGGGACAGGCAGCGGCAAAAGACTGCATCCTTGAGACCGAAACCCCCAACTTGTACCTGCTCCCCACGCGAATCGACCTGGTCGGTGCCGAAATTGATTTGGTGAACGAGAAGCAACGCGAGTTTTATATCTCCAAAGCGCTCGAACCCATACGCGACGACTACGATTTCATCATTATCGACTGCTCGCCGTCGCTTGGCCTTATCACCATCAACGCCTTGACAGCATCCGACTCGGTCATCATACCAATCCAGAGCGAGTATTTCGCTCTCGAGGGACTTGGCAAGCTGCTTAATACCGTGCGTATTGTCCAGACGCGGCTCAACCCCAAGCTCTCAATCGAAGGATTGCTCATCACTATGTACGACTCGCGTCTCCGTTTGGCGCGTCAGGTGGTTGAAGATGTGCGCAGCCATTTCAAACAGATGGTTTTCGACACACTCATTTACCGCAACACCAAGCTTGCAGAAGCTCCCAGCTACGGACGCTCGATCATTATGCACGACGCCACCTGCCCGGGTGCCATCAACTACCTCAACCTTGCCAACGAAATACTCCGCCGCAACGGAATGCGTAAGAATTAAAATGGAAATTGGAAAGTAAAGCAAAGCGACCCTTTTAAACCTTTAAACTTTTTAAACCGATAAATGACCGCAAAGAAAAAAACTTCCGGATTGGGACGAGGGCTAGGTTCCATTCTTCCCGACGTCGACATTGACGCTGCTATGGGCAAATCCAACCTCACCACAGCCATCACCACCATTCCGGTCGACAGCATAGAAGCCAACCCCTTCCAGCCGCGCAAGGAATTCGACCCGCAGGCTCTTGATGAACTCTCTCAGTCAATACGCCAGCAGGGGGTTATCACACCAGTTACCGTCCGCCAAATGCCCGACGGCAAATATCAGCTTATCGCCGGCGAACGCCGTTTGAAAGCCTCGAAAATGGCCGGACTTACCGAGATTCCTGCTTACATACGCATAGCCACCGACACCCAGATGATGGAGATGGCACTCGTCGAAAATATTCAGCGCGAGAATCTTAACGCAATGGAAATTGCCTTCTCCTACAACGCCCTCATCGAAGAATGCCAGCTTACACACGAGCAGCTCAGCGAGAAAGTAGGCAAAAACCGCTCCACAATTTCCAACTACCTACGCCTTCTCAACCTCCCGTCCGAGACCCAGCTGGCTCTCAGCAATGACCAGATCAGTATGGCTCACGCCCGCTGCCTAGTCAACGTCGAGGATACCGACACACACCTTGCTCTGCTTCACGACATCATTAATAAGCAACTCTCTGTGCGACAGACAGAACAGATGGTTAAAGAGCTTAGCAAACCCAAGGTGGTTCCCGCCGCACGCAAACGCGACGACCTGCCTGAAACATACGCTGCTTCGCGCTCTTCGTTGAAGCAATATCTTCAGTCGGAAATTGACATCAAGCGCAGCCGCCGCGGTAAAGGCACCCTCACCATCCACTTCGCCAGCGACCGCGATTTCGAACGTATCATTAAATTAATTAAGAGTAATTAGTTTAAAGTGGAAGCTAAAGGAGTTTTGAAGGTCAAAAGGGGAACCAACCTTTTCAGCAAATCGGCCCTGTTCAGCCTTTATGACTTCCATTTTAATTTTGGATTTATAGTTTTAATTGCCTTTTTGCTGTCGTTCTTGCCCTTGGCCAATGCCCAGAGTGACACCGTTTTGCAAGAGGGCAGGGTAGAAGGGACCGTTCACCGGATGCCTCAGGTCAAAGAGCACAGCCCCAAGAAGGCGCTGATACTTTCGGCCGTACTTCCGGGAGCCGGACAAGTCTACAACCGGCAGGCGTGGAAAGTGCCCATAATATATGCTGCCCTTGGCGGTGTGGGCTACTACACCTATGTCAATTTCACGCAGATGCGTCTCTATAAAGAGGAGTACCTATACCGCGTCAACAACAACGGCGCCACGCTACATCCCGACGATCCTAATATTTCTTCCGCGCCCAACTCGAACATATACAACCTTTACGAGAATTATAACAAGACATTTCAGCTTTCCATCATCATCGCTGTCGCCGTCTACGGAGTCAACCTCCTCGATGCCTACGTCTACGGCCACCTTTTCGACTTCCAGATTTCCGACGACCTAACGCTCAACCTTTCTCCGGCGGTCATTCCTGCTGGCGCTCTTTCGGCTTTCAACTCCCAACTCCCAGCGCCGCTTCTTCCGGCGGCATCCTTAAGCCTTAGGTTTTAATAAATAGCGCATTTTTTACTTTTTTCTCTGATTTTCATTTTTTTTGTGTAAATTTGCAAATTCGACCGTTATCATAGTCGAAAGAATATAATATTGATAATTAATGTAATAATATATATATGGACAAGAAATCGATTATAGGATTGGTATTGATTTTCCTGATTTTTCTGGGATATATGTTCTGGATTAAGCCGAGTGACGAGGAAATTGCCGCCCGTCGCCGGCAGGATTCGATAAATTATGTGGAGCGGATGCGAGCCGACTCGCTTGCTCGTGCAGAGTTTGAACAAAAGCGTGTGGAAGATTCTCTGATGCAGCTTCCGATGGGCGATTCTGTTGTTCTTGACAGCAACGGTGTCGCCGTTGCCGCTAGACAGTTGAATCTTGGGTGTTTCAGCCCCAACGGAAGTAATCCGCGTGTGAATGTGATGGTGCAGAACGACCTCTTCTGTGTCGACCTTCAAAGCCTTGGAGCATCGGTTCAGCAGGTGGTTCTCGACGACTACCTGACGTTCGACAGTATGCCGCTTGAGGTCGTCACACCGGGTGCCAACAATCTTGACTTAGTGTTTGTTGATTCACACAACGACGTGATTAACACCAAGATGATACCGTTCGCAACCTATTGCAACGGTCAGCTGATGACAGAAAGCACCGACTTTACCGTTCCCGAGAACGACTCGTTGACGGTGAGTTTCCGAGCATACGTGAAGGCCAACGACTCGACGCTTGCTGGCGAGGATGCCTATCTTGAGTTCCGCTATGTGTTCTATCCCGATAGTTATGAGATTGATTTTGACGTCAACTTCCACAATATCAAGGATTATGTGAGTGTTACGCCTAACCTGACGTTGACTTGGAAGAACCGTATGAACCGTCAGGAGCAGTTCGACAAGAGCACCAAGGGTCGTAACGCCAACCGCAACAAGGACAGCGAGCGATTCTATACCACGCTCTATTACAAGAATGTTGAGGACCACGCCGACTGCCTTAAGGACGGTCGCGACGACGACAAGCAGATTACCACTCCCCTCGAGTGGGTCGCCTACAAGCAGCAGTTCTTCTGCGCCATCCTGATGTCGGAGAACGGCTTCCGCAACGCTCAGCAGCTGCAGGTGGCTACCGACCGCACCGTCGACAACGACAACTACCTCTGCGATATGAGCAGCACGCTGGGATGCGACTACGACGCTACGAGCGACAACTACCGTATGGATATGCGGCTCTATTACGGTCCCAACAAATATCGCCTGCTGCGCGATATGGACCGCGGTTTTGAACGCATCCTTCCGTTGGGATGGGGCTTCTTCCTCACCCAGTGGGTAAGCCGTTTCGCTATCATCCCCGTGTTCAACTTCCTCGAGAACTTCGGTTGGAACTACGGCATCATCATCATCGTGCTTACCATCCTGCTCAAGATCGTGCTTACGCCATTGATGTGGAACAGCTACAAGACCGGTGCCGTGATGCGCCACCTCAAACCCGAGATGGAAGCCATCAACAAGAAATTCCCCAAACAGGATCAAGCTATGCAGAAACAACAGGCGATGACGGCGCTTCAAAAGAAAGCTGGCATCAACCCGATGGCTGGCTGCCTGCCGTTGCTCATCCAGTTCCCCATCCTGATAGCTATGTACCGCTTCTATCCTGCATCTATAGAGCTGCGACAGAAGCCCTTCCTGTGGTGCGACGACCTTTCAAGCTATGATTCTATACTCGACCTGCCGTTCAACATTCCGCTCTACGGCGACCATATCTCCCTCTTCTGCCTCCTTATGTTCGGTATGCAGTTCTTCTATACCATCTACACTATGAAGCAGCAGCAGAGTCAGGCGTCGATGCCGGGTATGAAGTTTATGATGTATTTTATGCCGTTTATGATGCTGTTCATCTTTAACAGCCAGTCGGCCGCTCTTAATATCTACTATTTCTTTAACCTGTTGCTCTCGATGGCATTGATGTTCGGCATCCGCGGTATTATGACCGAGGACAAGGTACGTGCCCGTATGGCAAAGGCCGAGCTCTCGAACAAGAACAAGCCCCAGAAGAAGTCGAAATTCCAGCAGCGTCTCGAGGAAATGCAGAAGATGAGCGAAGAGATGCAGAAGAAACAAAGAAGATAACAATAGGCGTTCTTTAAACTTTAAACTGTAAACAATAAACTTTATCAATATGGTTGTAACACTTGTAACAATTTTTATCATCGGATATGCTTGCATAGCGTTGGAGCATCCGTTGAAAATCAACAAAACCGCCACAGCGTTGCTTCTGGGTGTTCTCACCTGGGCTGTTTTCTCGTTCTGCAACGCGGCGTTCGCACCTGGGATGGACGGTGAAGCCTGGCATTCGTTTATTTCGGGCAACCTGATCGAGAATCTTGGCGAGACTGCCGAGATAGTCTTCTTCCTGCTTGGTGCAATGACGATTGTCACCTTGATAGAGGACTATCATGGATTTAGCATCATCACCGACAAAATCAAGACCACCAACAAGAAGAAACTCCTCTGGATCATCTCCATCCTCACCTTCTTCCTCTCGGCGCTGCTCGACAATATGACGACGGCAATCGTTATGGTGGCTCTGCTGCGCAAGCTTATCGCCGACAAGAAGGAGCGCTGGCTCTATGCCGGTATGGTGATTCTTGCCGCCAATGCCGGCGGCGCCTGGAGTCCCATCGGTGATGTTACAACTATTATGCTCTGGATCAAGGGCGAGGTGACCACGGTCAACATCATCGTCAAGACCTTCTTCGCAAGTCTTGCATGTATGGCTGTTCCCGTATGGCTTATCGGTTTCACCCTTAAGGGCAACATTGAGCGTCCCGAGAGCGACAACGAGGGTATGCAGGTTCCGCATCGTTTCCGTATGATTGTTCTCATTATGGGCGTTTGCGCTCTGGTCTTTGTGCCGGTGTTCAAAACCATCACTCATCTCCCGCCTTATCTTGGAATGCTCTTCGGTCTCTCCATTCTGTGGGTCACCACTGAAATCCTGAGCCGCAAGTATTCAAAAGAGTTCAAGCTTCCCACCGCGGTCAGCACCCTTGAGCACGTCGACGTGCCCACCATTCTCTTCTTCCTCGGCATCCTGATGGCCGTATCCTGCCTTAAGGTTGCCGGCATCCTTGGCAGTTTGGCGCAAGGTCTCAACGACACCTTCCTCAATATGAGTATGGGCGACGAGGCTGTCGGATTCTTCGTCATCGACCTGATTATCGGCATCCTTTCCTCGATAGTTGACAATGTGCCTCTCGTTGCCGCCGTTCAGGGAATGTATCCCATCACCGGCGAGGAGGTCATCTTTGCTGTCAACCATCCCTTCTGGGAGTTCCTTGCCTATTGTGCCGGTACCGGTGGAAGCCTTCTGATTATCGGTTCCGCCGCCGGTGTTGCCGTGATGGGTATGGAGAAGATAGATTTCATCTGGTATCTCAAGAAAATTACCCTGCTTGCCTTTGCCGGTTACATTGCCGGAGCCATCGTTTTCGTCTTGATGGATGTCACGTTGTTCGAGAAGGTGGCATTCCTGCGCGATTTGGCTTCGCTGCCTTATATGTTGCCTGCGGGCTTGTGTTGATATAAAAAATCGAAATGCAGAATCCCAAGGCAAAAAGTACTCTCAAAGTCCCGTTGGGCAGACGCATCTTCAACATAGTCGTCTACCTCTTTGCCGTTGCCGGTTTCGGCATCATAGCGGCGTGGGGCATATTCAAGCTGGGGCTTACCAACAACAAGGGAGCGGTCGACAACAACTACCGCTACCTTATGTCTGTTGCTGAGCTTGAGCAGATGGAGGACGCCGACCTCACTCCCCAGCAGCGCAACGCCATCTGGCTCGAACAGTATCTCAAGCTGGCCGCCTTCGGCAAATTCTATCCCGAAAATGCGCACCTCATCCTCGAAGCCGCCGAGCAGAGCGACAACCCCCTCGTGGTCGACCGTATGATTGCTGCCGCCTCGCTCTATACCGACAGCAGCGACGCCTACAACCAGCTCCTGCAGCAGCTGCAGAAGGTCTACAACAGCCGCAAGCCGCAGCAGTCGCCCACGGTCATCCCCTGGATGGCAACTACCGAATGGGAGATGCTCAAGCCCTCGATAATGAAGGACAGCGCGTTGCTGGTTCAAGCGGGAATGCTGACCGGCGTTGAGCCGCGATTGATCGTTGCCTGCCTCGTTGGTGAGCAGATACGCCTCTTCAACAGCAGCCGCGAGATGGTCAAGAAGTATCTCGGTCCCGTCAAGATGCTCTCCGTCCAGTCGCAGTTTTCCTATGGTGTCAACGGCATCAAGGAGCATACCGCGCGGGCCGTCGAGGAGCACCTCAAGGACTCCACGTCGCCCTTCTATATGGGTAAGCAATACGAAAACCTGCTCGATTTCAGAACCGACAACCACGAGATGGAGCGTTACAACCGCCTTGTCGACTATCGCAACCATCTGTATTCCTATATATACACAGGTTGCATACTCCATCAAACAATGTTGCAATGGAAGCGCGCCGGTTTCGACATCTCCGATCGTCCCGACATCCTGTGCACACTTTTCAACGTCGGCTTTGCGCAGTCGCATCCCCACGGCGAACCCCGTTGCGGAGGCTCGCATATCAGCGTCGACGGCAAGCTCTACACCTTCGGTGCCATCGGCTTCGATTTCTACTATTCGGGCGACCTCGCCAATGCTTTCCCCTATTGGAAAAAACGCTTTGTCGAGGACAACGGTGTATCGCTCACTCCTGAGCAAATACAACAAATTCAGGACAATATGAGCAACTGCAGCCGCCCCGAGAAAGGCCTGGAATACAAACAAGACGAGCAAAACCTCAGCTGGTGAGTTTTTTAACTTTAACCTTAACCTTAACTTTAAGTTTGATTTTAACCCTTTTAACCCTTTAAAGAATAATGCAACAGAATGATTTCGGCAACAGCTATGAATTGAAGACCACCTTAAACTTCTTCAAACGGCATTGGAAACTTATCACCATCGTCGCTGTCATAGCCTTTATTGTATCACTTGTAGCTTCTCTGATGGTCACTCCGCGCTACAAGTCGTCAGCCATACTCTTTCCCACCAGTTCAAACCGCCTCTCAAAGGCCATCCTCGCCGACCGCTATAGTCTTGACTTTATGGATTACGGTATCGAGCGCGACTGCGAGTACGCTATTCAGATACTTTCGTCGCAGTCGATGGAGGACGATGTCTGCCACCGCTTCAATATGATGGAACATTACGGCATCGACAACAACGACCCGCAGAAATATTTCAAGCTCAATGAGGCCTATCGCAGCAATATCAGCGTCCGCCGCACAGAGTTTCTTGGTGTGGAAATCTCCGTCCTCGATGTCGACCCGCAATGGGCTGCCGATATCGCCAACTTTATGGCCGCCAACTACGACACCCTCACCAGCCGCATCCAGCAAGACCGCTCGCAGGATGCCTACCTCATTATGCAGGATGTCTGCAAAGAACTGGAGAACGACATCCGTGCCCTCGAGGATACACTCCGCAAGGACAAAAACCGCTTCGGCGTAGCCGAACTTATCAGCAACAAGACCAAGGAACTTGCTGAACTGCAGACACGTATGTCGCAAACCAAAGTCGATATGTCGCGTCCCGTCAGCTACAAGTTCTGGCTTGACCAGGCTTCGCCCGCCGACAAGAAAGCCTATCCCAAGCGCGCCGTCATCGTCCTGCTCGGCACCTTTGGCACACTCATCCTCCTCATAGTACTGCTGTTGCTCACCGACAGGCTTGGAAAGTTGAAAGTTGAAGAATAACCGTCCTGTTGAATAAAATGATGTCACGAGTCAAGGAACACGGGTCGCAGATTGCCGCTATTGCTGTTACGGCGGCGTTCCTGCTGCTCAACTTTTTGACGCTCTCGCGCGACATCTACTGGCTTTTCCTCGTTCCGCTTGCAGTACTCACCCTCGCACTCTTCGTCCTAAAGTTTGAGACGGCGCTCACCGTTATAGCCTTTCTCACACCCTTTGCCGTCGATTTTGCGCTCTTGCCGGGAATGGAGCTCTCCATGCCTGTCGAGCCGATGATGATACTCTTCACCTTCATCTTCATCTTCCGCGTTCTCGTTGAGCCCGGCTACGACAGGAGCATACTTCGCCATCCGGTCACCATATCCGTTTTTGCTATGCTCGTCTGGATGCTCGTCACCTCGGCAACATCGCAGATACCATCGGTGTCATTCAAGTATCTTGCTGCCCGTCTGTGGTTCGTTGTACCCTTCTTCTTCGCGTCGGCGCACATCTTCCGCAACACCGTGCAATCCAAGCGTTTCGTGTGGGCTTACGCCATCTCCCTTGTCACCGTCATCGTAATCTCTACGGCAAAGACCCTCGGCAACTTCCACGACCTGCAGACGCTCCATCGGGTGATGCAGCCCTTCTACAACGACCACACCGCCTACGGTTGCGTTATCGCGCTCTTCATCCCCATAATACTCCACTACACTCTCGACAACAAGGGTAGGGGATACCTCCGCATTTTTATGATAGCCGCCCTCGTGGCACTTGTCGTCGGACTCCTTTTCTCCTATTCCCGTGCCGCCTGGATCAGCGTCCTTGGAGCCGCCGGCGTCTATGTCGCCGTCCGCTTCGGAGTCAAGGTCCGTTGGCTGCTGGTGCTTTTCGCCCTCTTTGTGTCGCTCTTCTTTGTCTATCAATCCGATGTGCTCTACAAACTTGGCAAAAACAAACAGGACTCATCCTACGATATTTCGGGACAGGTGAAATCCATCTCCAACATCTCCACCGATGCCTCCAACCTCGAACGCCTCAACCGCTGGGCATCCGCCGTGCGTATGTTCAAGGAAAACCCCGTGCTCGGCTGCGGACCCGGAACCTACCAGTTCCTCTATGCACGCTACCAGCGAAGCTACCAGCTCTCCGTAATCAGCACCAATTCGGGCAATCGAGGCAATGCACACAGCGAATACATAGGTCCCCTCACCGAACAAGGCATCCCGGGTGCCGCGTTTATTTTGGCAATCTTCCTCACAACCTTCGCCACAGGGGTCCGCGTCTACCGCACCGCAGTCGACCAGCACAAGGCGCGATTGGCACTCGCATTCACACTCAGTCTCTTGACATACTACATTCACGGCATCTTCAACAATTTCCTCGACACCGACAAGCTCTCCGTACCGTTCTGGGCATTCACCGCAGCAATAGTCGCCTTGGACATAACGACATCCAAAAAAGAAAAGGTTGAAAGTTGAAATGAAGCGGATTTTACTCATATTGCTACTTCTCGTCGTCCACAGCGCGTCGGCGCAGACACCGCCCTACAGGCCTGGAGTCTCCTCGGTCGCGGATATTGTCGTTGAAGAGGCGATGCGCTATCTCGGCACCCCTTACCGCTGGGGAGGTAAAACGCCCAAGGGGTTCGACTGTGCAGGTTTCACACGCTACATTTACGGCAAATTCGAAGTGCAGTTGCCGCCGTCGGCAGGTCCGCAGTATCGTGTCGGACAAAAGCTGAAGGTCAGCGAAATCCGCAAGGGCGACCTCGTCTTTTACGGAGGCAGAGGATCCTCAAAATCCATCGGGCACGTCGGACTTGTAACATCAGTCGATAAAAACGGCTTCTATTTCATCCACAGCGCCACATCGACAGGCATCACCATCACCCACTCCAACGAAGCCTATTACAAGAAACGCTACATTGGTGCTTGCCGTGTTTCGCACCTCGTCGTCTCCAACCTTCCCGCCGTCAACGACGACACCCTCTCAACGCCAGTTTACCGCCACAACCCATTCCTCAAACCATAACAACCAGTCTTCCCCGCTGGCGTCAGCACCCTCCCCTCTCGTCTGGCGTCAGCACCCTCCCCTCTGGCGTCAGCACCCTCCCCTCTCGTCTGGCGTCAGCACCCTCCCCTCTTGGAGAGGGGTGGCCGAAGGCCGGGGTGTGTCGCACCATCAAATCGAAGGCCGGGGTGTGTCGCACTCTCAAACCAGCCGGGGTGTGTCGCACCATCAAAGTTAAGGTTAAAGTTAACGTCAACGTTAACGTCCCCCCTTACGGCGGTTGCCGTTTCTTCTTGTTCACATTGATTGGCGTGCTGTGGGGGAAGGCCACGCTGTAAGCCTTGTCGAGGGCTTTCAGGTCGACTTTTCGTATGCCGATGCCGAGTCGTACGGCCACCAGAGCGCGGAGGAACTCGCGGCTTTTGCGTGGGTGCAGCGAGGGCGGAGGCAGTTCGTCCTGACCATAGACGGGTTCGTATTCGTGTGGTGCTGCCAGCTGGCACACCTGCCATATCATCTCGTCCGAGGCCTCGTTTCCCAACCATGATTTCATCACGCGTCGTATGCAGAACCTCCGGTATTGCATCCCCAGGAGTCGCCTTGTGTGCTCCAGCTCGCGCCAGAGCTGCACGAAGCATTCCGTGTTGTTTTCGATTTTCATGTCAGATCAGTTTGTTTTTGGTTTGCAGATAGTATTCGCTGAAATCTTTGCAGTTGGGCGGGAGGTGGTGGTGGATGAGGTTGGGGAGGATTTTCTGCAGTTGGAGGAAGAGTCGCTCGCCTGGTTCGTCGCGGTCGGGGAACATATGGAATTGTGTTGAGAGCTGTGAGTGAAGGGTCAAGAGGGGTTGGAGTCCGTTGGGTTTGAGTAGTGTGGCGGAGGGGATGGCGACGGCTTTGTGTCCGGCTGAGAGCATCGCCCAGCAGTCGGAGGCGCCTTCGGTGATGTAGAGGGCTTCGCTGTGCTGCAGGCGGTTGATGACGGGCAGGTTGTAGATGCTGCATTGTGAGCCTGTGGGGAATCGGAAGCGTGGCTGCGCGTCTTTGGTGAGATTGCGGTTCTGGATGCCGATGAGCCGGCCGTCGCTGCTGTAGTAGGGTATCTGGAGCCAATCTGTGCCTTGGCGGTCGCGCCAGGAGGTGAGTCGGCACCACTGGATTACGCGTGGGTCGAGTCGGCGCTCGGTGAAGAGGAACTCCCGTGCCGTTTGGCTGAGGGTTGGATTGAGGAAGAAGCGCTCGTAACGGCTGGCGTCGAATGCCTTCTGCTTATTTTCATACGCCCCCGTCCGCTGCGCGTCCACCTCCTCTATCTTAGAGGGGGAGCTGCTGGAGTTGAATGAGGGTTGAGGTTGGCTTGAGGGTGCGACACACCCCGGCCTTCGGCCACCCCTCTCCGAGAGGGGAGGTTGCGGCAGCGGAGGGGAGGGTTGAGGTTGGCTTGAGGGTGCGACACACCCCGGCCTTATTCTCCGCTTCGCTATCGGGACGGCCACTGGCAGTCCCTTCACCCCTCTCGAGAGGGGAGGTTGTGTCATCAGGGACGGGTCGAGCCAGCGGCAGGCGTCGGGGAAGTCGAGGTGGAGCATCCGCATCACGAGGTCGATGGTGCCGCCGTGGGCGTCGCAGACGAAGCAGCGGTAGGTGTTGCGGCGGGTGTGAAACGAGAGGCTCGGGTGGCGGTCGTCGTGGAAAGGACAGAGCGCCTTGTGTCGGGCAACTTGGAGTCCAAGTCGCCCTGCGACCTCCTCAATGGGGAGGTCGCGGAGCTGTTGGAGTTCAAAATTGGGTATCATAGGGAGGTTGTAAAGGTTTTAAAGGTTTAAAGGGTTGAAAGGGTTTGAAGGGTTGAAGGGGGCTTTGTTTACCTCCCCTCTCGGAGAGGGGTGCCGNNGTGCCGCAAAGCGGCGGGGTGTGTCCTAGTGTTGACCTAGCGTTGACCCAGAGTTGACCCAGAATTGGGAGGTATGAATCAATGGTTGTTTTTCCCTTTCAGGTACTCTTCGGTTTTGGTGTAGAGTCCCGTCTGGGGGTCGTAGGTGATGAACTTGCGGCTCATCCATACTCGCAGCTGGCGCAGGGTACCTTCTTTCGGTTTGTCTAAACTTGCGCGCAGGGCTTCAAGTTCGGCCTCGTTGAAAGAGTCACGCAGGTCGTCTAGCATATTTTTGGGACCGGTCTTGCTAAAAGAGGCGGAGATTCTGTCGCTATCCTTGACCAGGTCGCCAAAGACCTGCATCTTACTCCATAGGTCGTGATAGACCATCCACTCTACAAGGTGTCCTATGGCGGAAGTCCAGCATTGTCCGTTAAGGATAAAGAGGATACATCCGTTTTTCCATGCAGAGATGACGGCGCGCTTTCCCATATCCCAAAGGTTATCGTCATCGGCGAGGTCGGCCAAAGTGGTTATGTCGGCAGACAGTTTGTCGGCCAATTTGTTGAGTTGTGGGACAATGAATTGTCCTTTGCAGGCCTCAAGGCGAATGATGTATTTGTCGAGCTGTTCAAGGAACTCCTCCTTGTACTCACCTTGGCGTGGGATCTTGCCGTTACGTCCTTGACGTTCCTTGAAAGAGAAATGAATTCGCGTGAATGTACCCACATGCATCTCGTTCTTGTAAAAGCGTCGTGCGGAGAAGGGCGTGGAGGAAAAAGTGAGGTTGGCGCGGAGGATGGGGTTGCCGGTGATGCCGTCGGCTGTGGCGCGCAGAGCGCCGGCATGTTGCCTATCGAAGATGTTGCGCATCGTCAGGCTCACTTGGCGGTGTCCGCCGCACATGCGGTCGGCCATCTCCACCTCAGGCATATTGAGGTATTGAGTGTGTGCACCGAGGCTTTCGCAGGCCATGGCGTTCTGCAGGAAAGCAGCTGAGGTGACGTCCGATGGGGGAAACCAGAAGGCCACTTCAGGACGGGCAGGTTTCTCCTTGTTGGCTCCTTTTGTCTTGACCTGTTTCTGCCACTCGACGAGTTTCTGCAATTCCTCCTCATCATGCCGTCGCGACTTGCGCATTATGGCTTCGATACAGGTAGTCAGTTGTCCCTTGCCCATGCCGGAATCGGCGATTAGATGGGCCATCATACCGCAAGGTTCCTTCCAAGTGAGGTCTGGATACTGGAATTGTGTGCCGGTTACGTATGATGCCAGTGAAGGGAAAAGCATGGGAATGATAGCCTCGCGCATATCGGGTGAGATTTGTGAGGCCAAAATTTGGATGCATTCTGTGCCCTTTCCGAGGGCAGGCATCTTTGGTGCTGTTGATGTTGTGATGTCGTACATATTGATTAACTGCTTTTTAGATGGAAAAAAGGAGCCTGGGTGTTTCAGTTTCAGTTATTTCAGTTATTTTTTTGAGGGTATCAAATTTCATCTTTCTTAATGTATAATATTAATTATTAATTAGTTATATATTATATAAAGGGGTTTTGAAAAATAATTGATACTCTGAAATCAAACTGAAACTGAAATAACTGAAACATCCAGGCCATTGATTAGTTATTTACTTGCGGACCTCCTTCTTCTCTACGAGGCCTTCGAGAGCCTTGCTTAGTTCGTTGTAGACGCCCAGAGTGTAGAGGTCGACGCTGAAGGTGTCATCCATCCTTACGGGGCGGAAATTGAGGCGGAGGCTCTTGTCGTCGCGCTGAGTGACGGTGATGTAGCGTCCTATGAAGATGTGCGGGTTGCGCTTCCACATCTTGGGCAGCAGTATCTCCACAAAGGTGTAGTGGTATTCGCCGTCGCGCCGCAGGATGCCCTGGTAACACTTGTCGCGCTTGGTGCTGCTGTCGTCGACGAGGAGTGTCTTGATGTCCACGCAGAGGTCCGTGTTGGTGTGCCAGTCGGTAAGGCGGGCCGAAATAGTTGTTTTGCTAATCTTGGTATTCATTTTTTATTTTCCTTTCTGTATTTTCTGGTTAGTTTAAAGATTACTGCCTGATTGTCGTTGCGCTCGTCGGGTTGGCAATGGATGAAGGCGCAGAGGCCGTATTGGCGCAGGTCGCACAGGATGCAGCGTTTCATCTGGCTGTGGTTGTCGGCCACGCATCGGAACACCTTTTTGTCGAAGGCGCCATAATCGCCGATTTTCATTGAAGTTTTCATTTCTTTGAAACTTTTCGTTAATAATTAATTGAACTTTGAAATCGATTTCGGATGCAAAAATATGGCTAATTTTCAGACCTTTAAAGGGCGATTGGGCGAATTGTCCGTTATCCCGAATTATTCGCCCGACTCATTTTTGGTGACAGAATTTTATAGGTCTGCTGTATGCAATAGTTATAAAAAAAAAGACCGTGATGTGAAAATCACGGTCTAAATGAAAATCTCCCTGAATAAAGTATAAATATCCCTATTTTCTCATCTCTTTGTCAAAATCATCAAACCCTTTTGGTGTTTTGCTGCTATGATTTACATTGTTTATATCCCCCTTTTTAGCTATGAACACTTCTTTGACCATAGTCCATTGTTTGTCGGTCATATTCTTGCCAGGGTCGTAGATATAGTTCTTCGATATATAATATATCTGATTTAATCTGTTAAACAATATCGGCTCTGTTGACGGTTGCCAATCTGTTTCTTCCGGCAATAGCCCTGCAAGACGGTACATCCACTCGTCCAAATCAACCTCATCGGACAGCCATTTTACTTTCTTTGCCGCATAGAACATCTTGCGGGCCTTTTCTTCACCCACTTTGAAAGTGCGCGGACGACGATTTGCCGAAGAATGGTCTGGTGTCACCTCTCCCGAATCGTCATCGACAGGTTGGTCATAAGACTGCAAGTCTTGCAGACGGTCGATTTCATAGTTTAGGGCACTCCAGAAAAACAGCAATCCCCATCCGGCGTATGTTTGGGCCGCAGGTTTGATGTTTTCATATCCTTGTTTTTCGGGCAAAGGATCTTCCCACGCAAAATCAACTCTTTCCCCATTATTTTTTCTAATGAAGTTGCATTCAAAGTCTTTTAATCGCGGGTAGTAATCTCTCTTTGAAGAGGATAAAATCAGAAGATCGATATTGTCTGGGTTATTTATGTAAGGCGTACCATCATCGTTCTTTAGGCGCAACACCTGTTTGCGCATGTTCTTTAACGCGTTGAGTTGACGTTTGTCTTCATATTTGGACAGCCGATTATGGTAGTCCTCGTACCATTCCTCCAGCAGCCTTCCTAAATTGCGAAGAGCGATTTTTCTTTCATCGGGTATTTTTTTTCCCCCCTTTTCTTTTGTCTTTGGTGAAAACTTTATTTTGTTTTTCTTTTTCACTAATGCCTTTTTAAGTCTAAACAATAACTGGTCCCGTACATCCTTATATAGATACAGCATCTTTGCTTGTGCCAATGTAAGATTATAAGCCGGGTCACTTAACGTCATACAGGCAAATGGCGGAAATTCCTCGCTCGCATCGAAATATTCTGACGAACTTAACGTGTCTGCATAATCATAAGCATCCTCGCAATACATTGGCGGGTCAAATTGCAACGAGATATCTTGATAAATCTGGTATAGCTCAGGAAATTGTTTGTCGAACGGCTTCTCCTCGATATCCTTCAGCTGATTGTAGTATGAGCTATAGGCTATATTAAGGTTTTTAGCCTCAGTACGCATAAATGCCTCTGAAACTCTCGGAACACGTGTTGAAACCCTGCACTTTTTGTCAATAGATTTACAGCTCGACAATGTTTCAACGACCTTTGCTAGATCGATGTAGCAACACCTGTAACCATTACTGTCTGAGATTAAATTCTCGTTGATACTGAAATGATTCATAATAATATGTAATTAATATGGATTAAAATGGATAGATTGTAATAACTCATTACAATCTACCCACATTTGTGATTGCAAAATTACAAAGAATTATAATCCGAAAAAACAAAAATAACGGAAAGTTTTTAACAAATGTTAATGTATGCTCAAGTTGGTTTATTATCAATAAGATAGGTTCGTTATTGCGAAATATAATTGTAAATATTATGTATAATTGTCTGTTATTCAATGCCTTTTTGTTGGTTTTGAAAACAATCTTTTCGCTATTCAAAAAATATTGCGTAATTTTGCATCTCGAAAACCAATAAAAACAACAATAGAAATAGATAGATAAACAACGATAATAACATAATATAAAGCGTTTTTGCTTTTCGTAGTATTCCTGAAATCTGGACAATTTCAAGCCATTACGATGAAAACAAAAATGCTCGCGGTGATACCGTGAGCTTTTTGCACGTAATGGCAGGCAGTCCAGAGCCTCAGGAATCGGCAAAAGTTCACGGTTCCTTTTTTTTATCAAAAACATCAATTATAAACATTATGGTAGAACTTGACGAAGACGATGTGAGAAACTTAGCACATAAAACATTAGGCTTTGATGACAAGGAAACAGGCGTTGTCCAAGGTACTGGTCAGATAAAAACATTTAAGCAGCTAGGATTTACCGAAAAGGGCAAAAGCAAGAAGCCTGATGGATGGTATCTACCCAATGACACAACAAAGGTCGCCATAATATTTGAGGCAAAATCCACAAAAGAAGATGTATATAATCCGGCCTGGATAGATGAACTTACCCGTAACGTAAAAATCGCCGCACAAAAATACAAACGTATTATAGGCATCCTTTATAATGGGAAGGAACAATATGTCATCAAGTATAATAGTACTTCTATGAATGACTCAGACACTATTGCCCAGATAAAGGACATTGCAAAAACACTCCAAAACAAATCATATTATCTTGCATTGTTTAATGAGAATAAGATAGATAAGCAGAAGATTTATGAACTGACAAAAAAAATCAATGATTGTCTTCATTACAAGTTTGGCATCAAGAACCTGTACCATCGAATGATCTTTACCGCTTGTGCTCTTGTTGCTAAACGGTTTGATGCAAAGATAATCAAGGGACAGTCGTATCTTGGAATGAAATCCGAGATAGAGGCAACCCTTCAGAAGCAGGAAACAGAAAGCAAGGAAGAAAAGGAGAAAATTGATTTCCTGCTCGAAGTAAATCGTGAGATAAAAATGAATAACCCAGATAACCAGGATGCTATCAATAATTTCATATGCTGGGTGTCTCAAATATCTGATTGCGTGAATAGTGACTACTGGAACGGGGAAGATGTGATGGGTATTTTCTTTAATGAGTTTAACAGGTACAAGGCGAAAAGTGAAGCCGGTCAGATATTTACACCTGACCATATAACGTCATTCATGTATCGTTTAATAGATGTAAATATGCACGACCGAGTTCTTGATGCAACCTGTGGCTCCGGAGCATTCCTTGTAAAATCCATGTGTAACATGATTAAGGAATCAGGAGGTGTCAAATCCAGTTTCTATAAGAATATTACGAAGAAACAACTATTCGGCATAGAGTTTGATCGGGAGATTTTCGCTCTTGCCTGTGCAAATATGCTTATCCATAAGGACGGTAAAACCAATATTGAACACATGGATACTAGAACGGAAGTCGCCTGCGATTGGATGAAGAGCAAGACTATAACAAAAGTGTTGATGAACCCTCCTTATGAACACAAAAATGGTTGTATAGAAATTGTTAAGAACGTCCTCGATAGTGTTGCTTATGATCCACAAAATTCTGATGTGCCACGCCATATACAATGTGCCTTTATCCTACCAGATAAAAAATTGGAAAAAGACGGGAAAAGCAAACGATACGGTAACAAACTTTTAGAAAAGCATTGTCTGAAAACTATTATAAAACTGCCAGAAAATCTTTTTTTCCGTGTTGGAGTGACGACATCAATATTCATATTTGAGAGTGGAACACCACAGAATGGCCAGAATATTATTGGGTATTACATTGAAGATGACGGTCTGCTGACTGTCAAAAATCAAGGACGACAAGACATTCGTGGGAGATGGCAGAAAATTGAGGACTATTGGGTTAAAGCCATACATGATGGCGTGGACGACAAGTATAATACCAGACAGGTAATAAATCCTCATAAACATCTATCATATCAAATGCCGAAAAAACCATTTGAGATTTTTGAAGAGGATTTCATCAGAACGATGATGGATTACGAAATGTACAATAAAGAAATCGACCCAAAAGAGTTTGGAGAATCATTATTATCAAAGGTCCTTTATAATAGTGACGTGACAGAGATAGATGATGATGTAATCATTACTATAAAGGCATGAATAGGATTGATATATCTGACTGGAAGGATTTCCGTATCGGAGATTTGCTCAACATCCTTAATGGTGCAGGTATCACCAAAAAGGAAATATACGAACATCCTGGAACCCTCCCTGCTATCCAGAGCGGAAAGGAGAATAACGGCTGCATTGGTTTCATCGATGAAGAATACTGTAGGAGTCGTAATTATAAAATTTCCGACGGCATGTGTCTAACGGTAGCTAGAAGTGGATCTTCTGGATTTGTTGCTTTTCAGCCCACAAAATGTGTCGTTGGCGATTCGGCGAAAATTCTTCAGCCGAGATTTGAAGCAAGCAGAGAGAGGCTGTTGTTCCTTCGCGTCTTACTCTTGGTTAATATGTCGAAGTATGCCTATGATGACAAAGTGACTTACGAAAACTATATCAACGATACTATTAAACTACCTGTTTTGCAAAATGATAATCCAGACTGGAACTATATGGAGAACTATATAAGAAAAACAGAAGAAAAGCTCTCCAACAGGATAGATTTGCTTGGGAAAAAAAGTTTCTCGCACAAGATTGACTGTAGCAGCTGGAAGGCATATAAAATTGGTGAACTGTTTCGTGTTGTCAAAGGCACTCGATTAACTAAGGCTAATATGTTGCCGGGCGATATTAACTTTATAGGAGCCAGCGCCATTAATAACGGTGTTACGGCCAAAATAGGGAACATGGAAAATATTCATCCATCCAATACTATCACAGTAACCTATAATGGTTCTGTAGGAGAGGCTTTTTATCAGGCACAAGAGTTTTGGGCCTCGGATGATGTAAATGTTTTATATCCAACGTTTGACCTAAACGCCTCGATAGCTCTATTCTTTCTTCCTATTATTCGTCGGATAGGAAAACAGTATGCATTCATTGACAAGTGGGAGAAAGAAACAATGGAAAATGATGAAATTTTTCTACCTACAAAAGATGGTTGTCCTGATTGGGAGTATATGAATAATTACATCGAAAGTATCGCTAAGAAAGTCAGCAAGAAAGAGTCTCTAATTCTTAACACTTGACATGAAAACCAAACATTATATATTGCCCCTCGCGCTCCTCTTCCTCATCCTCGCTTCCTGCACCAAAGAGCCGGAGGCGCCACAAACTGACAATGGCGGTATGTCGCAATATAACGAACACGAGTGGTATTGGGACGACAGTACCAAAGCAAATGTCCAAATCTTCCAATAAAGCTTAACTATAACCACCGCTACTAAACACCCAAAGATGAAGTTCAACTGGTTAGTGTCACTATCCAGTTCAAATTTCTGGTTCCCGACGGCAAGCAGCGTGCCGCGAGATTTTTATGAAGGGTATAGATTACTCTTACTACTACGAGCAGGAGGATTAACAGATTCTCCCCAAAAATATAATGTCAACAGGTGTTATCCGGAAGCCGGGATGTGGCATTCCGGATTTTTTTTGATTTTTTTTCATCATAATTCGTAGACCGCAATGGGGTGGTCGTACTTTTGCATGGTCATTTGATCAAATGGACAGCTGTCTAAAGTACTTTAAACGTTGAACTTAACAGAAAAAGACACACCCCGGACGCACAAATCAGCTCTGTGTAACACACCCCGGCCTTCGGCCACCCCTCTAGTAGAGGGGAGGAAAACGGAGAAGAACACACGCCCCCGGCCTTCGGCCACCCCTCTAACTTAGAGGGGGAAAGAACGGAGAACGGAAAACTGAGAACGGGACACACCCCGGCCTTCGGCCACCCCTCTCCAAGAGGGGAGGAAAACAGAGAACCTTTTAACCCTTTAACCCTTTAACCCATTTAAACCTTTAAAACCCTTTCAAACCTTTCAACCTTTAAAACCTTTTTAACCTCTAAAAACTAAAACATTATGGCTATTCAAACATCCATTGTTACCTTCAAAGGTAAACTCGACAACACTGTCGGTCAGAAAAGTTTCGGCGGCTACAGCCTCCGCAAGAAAGCGAACCCTCGCAACCCGCGCACCGTGAAGCAGCTGACTCAGCGTGCCAAAATCAAGCTGATAGGCACCTTCGCCGGCTACCTCAAGGGCATCATCAACAAGACCTTCAAGAACTCAAAGCGCACCTCGTTCTCGGAGTTCATCAACAAGAATTTCGAGACCTGCTTCGCTGGCAGCTACCCGAACTTCGAGATCCAGTATGACGCCGTCAAGGTGTCGCAGGGTCCCATCCAGCTGCCGGGCAACCCCTCGGCAAGCGTGGATGGCGGCAACATCAGCGTGAGCTGGACAGACAACACGGTGGCCGATATCCCCGAGTGCCAGAGCGAGGACAAGGTGAACGTGGTGGTCTACAACTCGGCACAAGAGCAGACCATCTGCGCCCTCTCGGGCGCCAAACGCTCGGACAACCAGACAACCGTCAGCATCCCGAATCATTGGAGCGGCGACAATGTGGAGGTGTGGTTCTGTATGAGCCAGCCGGACACTAACCGCTGGGGCGACAGCACTTACCTCGGATCGCTCTCTGTCTAACCTTTTTTAACCTTAACGTTAACTTTGACGTTAACTTTGAGGGTGCGACACACCCCGCTGGTTTGAGAGTGCGACACACCCCGGCCTTCGGCCACCCCTCTCCGAGAGGGGAGGGAGCTACGCAGGACGAGAGGGGAGGACGGAGCCAGGTCATCAAAACATCACCGGCAACCTACGAAAATGCGGGTTGCCGGTTGTTTGATATCTTAAAAACCTTTGCCCGAAGCATCCCTTTTTATTTTATAAATTTTACTTTTAAATAATTTTCGTATATTTGCAGATTGACTTTGTTAATGTAAAATTAATATAAATTTATGAAACATAGATTTTTACTATATTCTTTCATCTGTTTTTGTGCTGTTGCAGGAGCGCAAAACGTATCTAATGTCAGCTTTGTCCGCAACGACAAGGAGGTTACTATCACCTACGACCTCAGCAAGGATGCGGATATCCGCGTGTGTGTGTCAATCGACGGCGGACGCTACTACGGCGACTATATCGAGAATATGGGCGGCGATATGGGCAAGGGTATCAAGGCTGGCAAGGGCAAGAAAATAATCGTATACGATCTGCCCGACCTGCGACTGCTGCCTTATGAACCTGACTCGACAGGATTTAACGCCGCCGATACGGTTATCCGCTTCTCGGTGGAGGTGGACGACGGCTCGGTCGACATCAAGGTGGGCACTATGAAATTCAGAATGATGCCCGTTGCCGGAGGCACCTTTACTATGGGATGCACGCGTCCGGGAGCGGCAAAACATAACTATGAGGCTGAATTCCCGACTCATAAAGTTACAGTCGACTCTTTCTATATGGGCAAATTTGAGGTTACGCAGCGTTTGTGGAAGGAGGTGATGGGCAACAACCCGAGCCGCTGGACCTATAACGACAGTTTGCCGGTGGAACAGGTGTCGTGGAACGATGTGCAAATGTTCATTGCGCGTCTTTCGCAGATGACCGGCTACCGCTTCCGCCTGCCTACCGAGGCTGAATGGGAGTTTGCCGCACGCGGAGGCAACAACTCGAAAAACTTTGTCTTCCCAGGTGCCGACGGCGATCCGGGCTCGGTGGCTTGGTATGGTATGAACTCGGGCAATTTCACGCACCCTGTGGGACGCAAGAAAGCCAACGAGCTGGGCTTGCACGATATGGCCGGCAACGTATGGGAGTGGTGCTCTGACTGGTATGAGGCCTACAGCGCCGACGCTCAGACGAACCCGCGCGGACCTAAACACGGCGATAGCCGCATACTGCGCGGCGGATGCCTCAACAGCCCTTCGTGGGGATGCACCGTGAGCGACCGCAGCTGGTATCAACCCGACTATGGCTACGGCTTCCACGGATTCCGACTGGTGCTGGATTCGGTCGAGGAACCGGAAGAGGAATAAAGGGGGGAATTTGAGAACGGATAGTGCGACACNNCCCGCCGCTTTGCGGCACCCCTCTCCAAGAGGGGAGAGAAACGGAGAACTGAAAAATATGATAACGGTACACGATAGACGGTTTGAGATTTATATGCCGGAGGCTGAGATTCAGCGCGAGGTGAAGCGGGTCGCTGCCGAAATGTCACGCGACCTCAAGGACAAGGACCCTCTGTTCTGTCCCACTTTGACGGGCTCGTTTATGTTTATGACCGACCTGGCACGGGAACTCGATTTCGACGCTGAAGTGTGCTTTGTGAAATACAGCTCCTACAGCGGAATGTGCAGCACGGGCAACGTCAAAACGGAACTGCCTTTTCCCAAAAAATGCAAAGGACGCAACATCGTTATAGTAGAGGATATCGTTGACACGGGCATCACGATGGACGCTATGCTGAAGGAACTCCGCCAACTCGAACCCGCCGCAATCTATATCGCCTCATTCCTTTTCAAACCCTACAGCTTTAAGAAAGACTTTAAGATTGATTATATAGGCCGCTCCATACCAAACGATTTTATTCTTGGTTACGGTCTTGATTATGACAATTTAGGTAGATTCTACCGTGATATATATGTTGTTGCCGATGAAAAGAAATAGAATTAAAATATCACTCTTCCTGATGGCGGCACTCACAATGTCGCTTTCCGCTTGTCGCGACAAGCAATCGTTCGATATCGACCTCATTGTTGGCAAATGGGTGGCCGGCACCGAGTATTGGCGTTATGACAATGACGGATCCGGAGTTACGTGGGACAAGGCTGATGATGTGAACGAGGATGAAGCTCAGCCGTTTAAGTGGGAATTCGACTCCGAAACAAACCATCTGACTCACATCCATCAGATGGAGATGGGTGGCGCGATACCGAAATCTTACACGCTCAAAACGCTGAACGAAAACGTTCTGGCTTATACGGATAAATACGATTCTACTTACACTTTCAACCGCGTATTGTGATGGAAAACGAAGAACTGAAAAATGATAACGGCAAACGCAAGATGAAGAAGGGATGGAAGATAACCATCATCTCTCTCTGCTCGCTCTTGGGGCTCATTGTGCTGACAGCTGTTGTCGCACTCTGGCTTGTTTTGACTCCGGCTCGGCTGACTTCGATTGTCAACAAGCTGTCGGATAAGTTTATTCTGTGCGAGAGCAGTTTCAACGATGTCGACCTCACGCTCTTCAAAACGTTTCCATACGTAGGGTTGGACGTTAAGGGCGTGACTCTGAAAAACGAGATGAAGGGGGCGCAGAGTGACACTCTTGCAAGCATCGAGAGCGTCTGTGTGGGTATCAATCTGCGCGAGTATCTGAAACATAAGAATATAGAGGTTACTAAGCTCGTGATAGATGATGTCTCGGCTAATATCTATACCAACAAGGAGGGTAGGTCGAACTATGATATTTTCCCGTCGTCGGACGACACTACCGCCTCCGAGCCTTTCGAATTTCCCGAACTCGTTTCACTTCAAAGCATAAAGTTGAAGCATCTCGACGCTTCTTACCTTGACGAGCAGTCGAATATTAACGCCAGCCTTGCCGATTTGAATCTTTCTATAGACGGAAAATACGAGCCGTCGATGATCGACGCGAAGGTTGATCTGGATATCGACGGCATAAGGGTCGATATGGACAGTATCGGAGCAATACTGAACGACTTGTCTTTCAAACTTAAAGGTGATACCAAGGGCGACAAGATCGACGGCAATCTGGCGCTCAAGGTGAAACAGGGCCGAATTGAATTGGGCGGACAGCAGTTCGTGAACGACGCGATGGACGCTATGAAGGGCAACCTGCTGACAGTGGAGGGCGATTTTGCGGGCGATATGGAAAGCCGCGAAGTGATGGTTGACAAGCTTGTGGCCGACCTCAAAGGCTATGAACTGGATGTCGACGGCAAGGTGCTCCTGCCCAAAGATGAGTCACCGATGAAGGTTGATATTAATTTCGCCACCAACGAATGGGGCGTGAAGGAGCTGTTGGCTATGCTCCCCGCCGAGTTTGTGGATTGGCAGAATGGTATGAAACTCGATGCCGATATGAGGCTGACGGGAACCGCCAAGGGCAACCTTTCGGACAACGAGATGCCTCTGGTTACTGCCAATCTGAAACTCAAGGACGGCAGCTTCTGCGACCGAAGCCTGCTCCCATACGCTTTCAACGGCATCAACGCCGACATCTGCGCTGATCTTGACTTGAATGAGAAAGGTGTCAGCAATGTGGAGATTACCAAGCTTACCGCCTGCACAGGCCGCAACAATGTGGAGCTGACTGGACATATCGCCGACCTTATGGGGGCGATGCATACCGATGCCGTGGTGAAAGGCAATATTTATCTGCCCGACGTCAGACCGATGATGCCCGACGACTTGAATATGACTATGGAGGGTAAGGCTAAGCTGAACCTCAAGGTGCACACCAATATGGAGCAGCTGCAGAATGCCGACTTCGCCAAAATGAAACTGTCGGGCGACATCGGATTGACCAATGTCGATGTGGTTTACGACACTATTTACGCCAAAATTCCCAAGGCCAATGTCAATGTGCAGCTGCCCGCCAAGATGAAACGGGGGCTCTTTGACGAACTTCTCTCGGCTACGATTACGAGCAGCGGCATTGAGGCTAACCTGCCTAATGAGAACATCAACGGCACATTGGGCGAAACGCACTTGCAAGCCGCCATATCGGATATTTTCGACACCACGCAGCCGTTCAGGGTGGTGTGCGATTTCAGTTTCGCAAGTCTCGAAGGCTCTATGGATTCGATTCAGGCCAAGATGGGGGCTCCAAAGGGGAGCTTTGCGATGATTCCCGTTTCGACGACGAGCGACAAGGTGAAATATAATATTGATTTCACAAGCAGCGAGTTGCATTGCGACATCAACGACAGCACAACGGTCGACTTGGCGGGTCTCTCGATTAAGGGCGGCGCCAACTACGACCCCTCGAAAGCCAACACCCTGCAACAATGGTCGCCGAACCTCGATATTGATTTCAAACGCGGATATATTGATTTGGAGCAGTTCGACTATATTGTGCAGATTCCCGATATCAAGTTCAACTACAAACCTGAGCGCTGCGAGATCGCAAGCGCCAACGTGGTTTTCGGAAATTCCGACTTCTATCTGTCGGGTGCCGTCACGGGTCTTGAGAAATGGCTCAGCCACGAGGATATGCTCAAGGGCGACCTCTATTTCACGTCGAACTATACCAATGTCGACGACCTTATGGAGGCTTTCAGCGGTATGGGTACCGACGCCGACACCCTTGAGGCCCAGCGCAAAGAGGACAATGTGGACACTTCGGCGCATCCGTTCATTGTTCCCAAGGATGTCGATTTCACGTTGCATACCCGCATCAAAGAGGCTACCGCTTTTGAGAACGACCTGCGCGAAGTGGCTGGCGATGTGCAGATCAAGGACGGTGTGGCTGTGCTCAACCAGATCGGTTTTGTATGCAAGGCTGCCCGGATGCAGTTGACGGGACTCTATCGCACTCCACGTTTCAACCACATCTTTGTGGGAATGGATTTCCATCTGCTCGACATAAATGTTCAGGAACTTATAGAGATGATTCCTTATGTCGACACGCTGGTTCCGTTGCTCAAGGATTTGGAGGGTAATGCCGACTTCCATCTCTGTGCGGAAACATACGTCAACGCTTTCTATCAGCCCAAGATGAGCACCCTCAGAGGTGCGTCGGCCCTCACCGGACAGAATCTCGTTGTGCTCGACAACAAGGATATCGACCGCATAGCCAAGCTGCTTCAACTCAAGACTTGGCGCGAGGACGATTCGAAGATTCACGTCGATAGCCTTGATGTGGCTATGACGGTATTCCGTCGCGAGCTGGAGGTTTATCCTTTCCTCCTCTCGCTCCACAAATACCAGATTGTGGCTGAAGGCCGCCACGATTTGAACAATAATTATGACTACCACGTTGAGATAGTACAGAGTCCGCTGCCCGTGCGACTGGCGGTAGATGTCTTTGGCACGATGCCTAAGTTGAAATTCGACGTCTCGCCGAAACTGCGCTACAAGAACCTCTACCGTCCCGAACGTCGCAGCGATGTCGACAAAGAGACGTTGAGACTTAAGGAAATGATTCGCAAATCGTTGGAGGCTAACGTGAAACAGGAAACCAGAGATTATCAAGGACTGGATTCCGACAATTAAACAAATGAACTATGACAAAAGTATCGGTTATCTTGCCCGTTTACGGGGTGGCACAATATATAGAGAAATGCACGCAGTCGCTGCTCGACCAGACGCTGCAGGAGATGGAGTTTATATTTGTCGACGACCATGGTCCTGACAACAGCATCGAGCTGGTTCAGAAAATGATTGAGAACCATCCGCGCAAAGAGCAGTTTGTCTTCCTCAAACCTGAGCATAATGTAGGTGCCGGAATGGCGCGCAACTTCGCTGTCCCTCAAGCCAAAGGCGAATATCTTGCCTTTGTCGACAGCGATGATTGGATTGAACCCGATATGTTCGAGACCCTCTATGACGAGGCTGTCAAGCAGGGTGGGGTGGACCTCTGCTATTGTCAGATATCCAAGGACTTCACCGACGGGCAACCCTCCGAGACGGTCAAGAACCCTGATATCCCCTCGGGCAAGATGTCGGCGGAGACGAAGAAATATTTCCTCACACATTATGTCTCGCTCTTCTCCACCTATATCTACAAACGCGAGATGGTGCAGCGGAACGAGATTCATTTCCCCGAGTCGCGCAGCGCCGACGACAGTTTCTTCATCACCAGCGCGTTGATATTTGCTCAATCTATGGCTCACGTCGACCGTCCTTTGTATCATTATATCCTGCGTCCGGGTTCGGTGACGACAACCAAGGACAGCACCAAATACCAAAAGCGACTGGCGACTTTCGGCTCGCTGATGGAGTATCTGAAATCGAAGGGCGTATACGAAGCCAACAGCGACGAGATTGACTTTATCTATCTGAAAAAGGGCTACTTCTCGTCGGTATTCAACTATATCCACAATTCGCTCGAGCCCCGCAAGACCGTTGTTGAGGAAATAAGAAACGAGATGCTGAGGCAGGTGCCCGGCTACAAGAAAAATCCCTATTTCAAGAAGAAATGCAGCCTTCGGATGCTCGATTGTATGCTGCACCGCTGTACAGGACTCGCGTTCAAAGTGTTGCCGGCTTATATCAACAAGAAAAACCTGGTTGTATAATCAACCCTAACCTAAACCCTTTCAACCCAATACAAATGAAAGAACTCGCAATGCACGTATACGATCTGATGGAGAACTCGACAGCTGCCAACTCGACAGAAGTCAAACTTACCATCCGCGATAGTCTGAAAGACAACATATACGCTTTTACCATTGAAGACAACGGCAAAGGGATGACTCCCGAATTTATGGCCAAAGTGACCGATCCCTACACTACATCGCGCACCACACGCAAGGTGGGTTTGGGATTGCCGCTCATCAAGATGAACACCGAGAACTGTGGAGGGGGAATGAAACTGCAGAGCGAGGTGGGCAAAGGCACCCGGCTCGATTTCTGGTTCCAGCACAACCATTGGGATCGCCCGCCGATGGGCGACATTGCAGGTACGATAGTGATGCTTTGTGCCGCTCACGAAGACATCCACATCATATATAAACACATAACCGACGAGGATGAGTTTGTCTTCGACACCGACGAGATTCACGAAGCTCTCGATGGTATGTCGATGAACGATGTCAAAGTGATGGGATGGCTAAAAGATATGGTTCAAGAAAACCTTGAAGCAATACACTATAATAATTAGTTAAAAGTTTAGTTTAAAGTTAAAAGGGTACGCTGCGCTTAAAAGGTTATAAAGGTTAAAAGAGGGGCGTTAAGAACTTATTTGAGCGTTGTTACTGCCTTCTTTGTCCAGAGGGTCAGGAAATTCTCCACTTTCTTACGGTTGTATGATTTGCCCTCCTCGAGCGATGCGGATTCCTGTATATGAATGGGGTTTCCCTCCTCGTCGAGAATTACAAACACCGGAAATCCGAAGCGGGCGGGGTTGCCGAGATATTTCATCGCCTCGGGGTTTTTGTTCTCCTTCGAATAGTTGATGTGGACATAGACGAAATTCCTCTCTATCAGCGGAGCGATAACGCTGTCGGTGGTGGCGAAATTGGCAAAACGGATGCACCACGGGCACCAGTTGCCGCCCACCTGACACAGAACATATCGGCCCGTCTGTTTGGCAACTATCGTGGCCGCCTGAATCTGCGCCATACCGTCGACTTTCTCGTTATAATACTTTTCCTGAGCCGATGCAGCACCAACACTCAGCATTATCAATATAAACAGAACTATCTTTTTCATAACATCAATTCTTGTAGCCATTTGGGTTCTTGCATTGCCAGTTCCAGCTGTCGCGGCACATTTCCTCAATGCCGTACTCGGCTTTCCAACCAAGCTCGCGTTCGGCCTTGGCGGGGTCGCTGTAGCAAGTGGCGATGTCGCCGGCTCGACGCGGTTTGATGGAGTAGGGGACTTTCACGCCGTTGACCTTCTCAAAAGCCTTTACCACATCCAGCACGCTGTATCCGTGACCGGTGCCGAGGTTGTATATTGCCAATCCGCATTTGCGACTTATGGCTTTCAAGGCTGCCACGTGGCCGCGGGCAAGATCGACAACGTGGATGTAGTCGCGCACACCTGTGCCGTCGTGTGTATTGTAGTCGTTGCCGAAAACGCCCAGTTCGGGTCGTTTACCGATAGCCACTTGAGTCACGTAGGGCATCAGATTGTTGGGAATGCCATTGGGGTCTTCGCCCATAGTGCCGCTCGGGTGGGCTCCGATAGGGTTGAAATAGCGCAGCAGGACGATATTCCACGATGCATCAGCCTTTTGCATATCCATCATTATCTGCTCAAGCATACTCTTTGTCCAGCCATAAGGGTTGGTGCATTGACCCTTGGGGCATTGTTCGGTGATGGGAATCTGCTCAGGGTCGCCATATACTGTAGCCGATGAGCTGAATATGATGTTCTTGCAGTTGTGTTGACGCAGCACATCGAGCAGAGTGAGCGTCCCGCCGATATTGTTCTCGTAATATTCCCACGGCTTCTCGACCGACTCTCCGACAGCCTTCAATCCGGCAAAATGGATACAGGCGTCGCAGGGGTGTTCTGTCAGCACGCGGTTCAGACCTTCGCGGTCGCGAATATCCACCTGATAGAAAGCCATGGGGCGTCCCGTAATGTTCTTTACTCGTTCGAGCGAAACGCAAGACGAATTGCTCAGATTGTCAACCACTACAACTTCATAGCCGGCTTGCTGGAGTTCGACAATGGTATGCGAACCGATAAATCCGGCACCGCCGGTAACAAGTATTCTGCTCATATAATTAGTTATATCTTTTAGTATCAGTTTTTTATCATTTTGAGTATGTCGCTCATCTTTGGGGTTAGGATGATCTCGGTGCGGCGGTTAAGGGCTTTGTTGGCCGGTGTGTCGTTGGCTACCTTGGGAGCAAACTCTCCGTGGCCGCAAGCTTCGATGCGTGCGGGATCGATGGCGGGTCCGTATTGCAGCAACAATTTGACGATGGAGGTGGCGCGCATCACGCTGAGATCCCAGTTGTCTTTGACGGCTGTGTTGCCCTTGTAGGCGGCGTTGTCGGTGTGGCCTTCAACCATTATGTTGAGGTCGGTGTTTTGTTCCAGCACTTTGGCGAGGGTCTTTAGCGCATCTACACCTTCTTTGGATACCGTCCAGCTGGCTGAGGGGAAGAGCAGTTTGCTCTCCATCGAAACATACACTTTTCCGTCGCGGGTCTCTACGTTGAGACCTTTGTCGGCAAATCCAACCAATGCGTTGTTGAGTGAAGAACGGAGTTGCTCTAGTTCGCGCTCTTTGGCTGCCAGCGCGTTACGGGCGTCGGATTCTTGTTTCTCTAGGTCGGCCTGTTTGATGCGAAGTTCATTCTCTTTGGCTTTGAAGGCTTCCTCCTTGGCGTTGAATGCGGCCTCTTTCTCGGCAAGTTCCTTGGTGCGTGCGGCAAGCAGGTTATTGGCACGAGTCAAATCCTGGCTCTGTCCGGTGATACGCTGGTTGTAGTTCTCCACAACGGTATCGAACCCTAATTTAAGATTCACCATTTGACGTTTCAGATTGGCGATGCTGTCGTTCTGACGGTTGCGCAAATCGGTAAGGTCGGTGATTTCGGTGCTGAGCGACTGGTTTTGTCGTTGCAGGTTGGCGTTCTCGTCACGCAGGTCGCTGAGTTCGCTTTGTGTAGTGTTGAATTCGCGACGCAGTTGTGCGTTTTTGGATTCAAGTGCTTCGTATTTGCCAAGTGTGACGCACGATGTGAAAAGTACAGCGCCGATAGCAAGAGGTATTATTATACGTTTCATAATTATTATGTTGTTTTCTATTTTTTATCTAACGCGAAAGGCTGATTTTTATTGTAGGAAATATATAAAATCCTTCTGCTTTTTTATCTTTGTTTAAATTATAATTTCTATTTTTATTTTTTTTTGTATTTTTGTCGTTTGTATTTTCATTCGATAAATAAGTAAAGTTATTGTAATATAATGAATTGGCAGAAGATGTACAAGCGTTTTATAGTATGGAGGATGCGCCATTTGAGCGATAGGGTCTTCCTGCTGATGCTTAGTGTGGTGGTCGGACTACTCTCGGGCCTGGCTGCTGTGCTGCTGAAAACGCTGGTGCATCTCACCAACCTATGGCTGCTCGAATTCAACATCCCGACCTTTGTGGGCGGCAATCTGCTTATTCTTGTCTATCCTGCCATCGGCATACTTTTGACTATCCTTTTTGTCCGCTATGTTGTCAAAGGCCAGATCGGTCACGGGCTTCCCTCGGTGTTGCTCTCACTGTCGCGCAAAGGGGGCGTGCTGCCGGCTCGCAATATGTATTCATCGCTGGTGGCTTCGACGTTGACTGTAGCTTTCGGTGGTAGTGTCGGTCTTGAGGCTCCGATTGCGTCGACTGGTAGTGCCATAGGCTCCAATATTGGTCGTTTTTTCCGACTGAGTGCGCACGATGTGAAGATGCTGCTCGGATGTGGTGCTGCTGGCGCTATTGCTGGAATATTCAAAGCTCCTATAGCAGGTGTGTTGTTTGTGATTGAGGTCTTTATGTTCGATATGACCGCCACATCAATTCTGCCGCTGATGTTGTCGGCTGTAAGCGCATCGACGGTGGCTTATTTCTTGATGGGCAACGATTTGCAGTTTGCATTTACCGTTGTTGGCGAAGTAGGGCTTTCGCAGATTCCATATTATATTGTATTGGGAATTTTTTGTGCCGCTGTGTCGCTCTATTTCCTGCGGGTCACCGACAAGGTGGAGGAGTGGTTCTCGCGTCGACGCACTCAGGCTCGTCGTGCTTTGATAGGTGCTGTGGCTCTGGGTATTATGATATTCCTCTTCCCTCCACTTTTTGGCGAAGGTTATGCTTTCCTTACCGAGCTGCTCAACGGTAGCGACAGTATGCTTTTTGAACATAGTGTATTCGCTTCGCTCTGCGAAAATAACTGGCTGGTGTTGGCTTATCTGTTGGTGCTTATCCTGATGAAAGCTGTTGCTACGGCTACTACTATCGGATGCGGAGGTGTGGGTGGTACGTTTGGTCCTTCGTTGATTGTGGGCGGTATGTCAGGCTATTTTGTGTGTATGCTTTCCAATCAGTTGGGATTGCCAGAGCAGTCGACAGCCAATTTTGCTCTGGTGGGGATGGCGGCTGTGATGACGGGTGTGATGCACGCCCCGTTTATGGCGATCTTCCTTATAGCCGAGATTACAGGCGGCTATGCTTTGATGGTGCCTCTGCTGGTGGCTTCGTCGGTAACTTATCTTTGCGTTTCGCCGTTTGAGCGTCATTCTATCTATGCCCGCAAGTTGGCCGAGCAGGGTGATTTGCTGACTCACGACAAGGATACTTCTGCTTGGCAACTTATGGATATGCGCAAATTGATTGAAACTAATTTCGTTGTGGTGCGAGAAGGAGACAAGTTGCGCGACTTGATCGAGGCTATCAAGTATTCGAAACGCAACATCTTTCCGGTTCTGGCAGAGGATGACAAATTTCTGGGTGTGATTTTGCTTGACGATGTACGACATATTATTTTCCGACCCGAGCTTTATGACAATACCGATGTGATGGATTTGATGCACCCACTCTCGGAGGGCGACATCGTGCGTATCAGCGACCCTCCAGCAGAAGTGGTCAACAAGTTCAAGGTCGGCAACAGGTACAACCTTATTGTCATTGACGACAAGGAGTATTACCTTGGTTTTCTGTCGCGAGCCAATACTTTTTCCGCTTATAGGAGATTCGTTTCTTCTATCTCTGAAGAGTAGTTTATTTTCAGTTTTTTAGCATTTATTAACATACCTAAGTTGAGAACTTTATTTGGGGCGTTTGGCTATTTGTTGTAATTTTGCAAATCGAAATAGTAAGCAAAAAATACATCATGGACAACAGCAATATTCTGACAATCACAAAACGTGACGGCAATGCCGATCGCTTCTCTTTAGATAAAATTATGAACGCTATCATCAAAGCGTTCAATTCGGTGGAACATCCCGTGGATTTGGGTTCGCTGTCGAAAATCCTATCTCATCTTGACATCCACAACGGTATCACGGTGGAGGAAATCCAGAACCAGGTCGAAGTGGCTCTTATGAAGGAGGAGTATTATGATGTGGCTAAGAGTTTTATGCTCTACCGCCAACGTCACACCGAGGACCGCGAAACGATGGAGAAACTGAAGTTCCTTGCCGACTATTGTGATGCAGCAAATGCTGCAACAGGCTCTAAATATGATGCTAACGCCAATGTCGAACATAAGAATATTGCTACTCTTATTGGTGAGCTGCCGAAGTCTAATTTCATCCGTTTGAATCGTAGGTTGCTTACCGACCGTATCAAACAGATGTTCGGTAAGGAATTGTCCGATAGATATATCGATTTGCTTACGCACCATTTCATCTACAAGAACGACGAGACTTCGTTGGCAAACTACTGCGCCAGTATCACTATGTATCCTTGGCTGCTGAGCGGAACGGCATCGATTGGCGGCAACTCGACAGCGCCGACCAACCTCAAGTCGTTCTGCGGCGG
>DBXH01000045.1 GCA_002309335.1 Bacteroidales bacterium UBA1217
CTCTTGCACCCCCTCTCTAAGAGGGGGAAAGAACGGGTTATATTATTTCACAATAAAACGGGGAAAAGGACGTTATTGTGGTATGAACGCTCTATCGAAAAACCAACTGAAGAATCTGGCAGCATACCGACTACAGAAACGCTGCGACGAGGACGAGGTCTTTGTCGTTGAGGGTGTCAAAATGTGCAACGAGGCGCTAATGTCGGATTTCACAATCCGCACACTATGCGGCACGGCGGAATATATCAACTCTGTCAATGACAAACTGACCCGCTGCGGCGAAATATATGAAGTCACCGCCGAACAGCTGGAACGGCTCAGCAACCAACGTACGCCCAACAAGGTGTGGACTTTGGTGGAACGGAGAACGGAAAACGGAAAACGGAAAACGGAAAACGGAAAACGGAGAATGGAGAACGGAAAACGGGGAACGGAGAACGGAGAACGGAGAACGGCTAACGCTGGCTTTGGACGGGTTGCAGGATCCAGGAAATATGGGCACCATTATGCGCATTGCTGACTGGTACGGGATACGACATATCGTTTGCAGCCGCGATACGGTGAACTGCTATAACCCCAAGGTGGTGCAGGCTACGATGGGCGCTATATTCAGGACGAGAATAGATTATTGCGACCTTGCCGAATGGCTTGATGAGGCCGCCAACAAGGGCTATGCCACATACGCTGCAATGCTCGACGGTGAACCCTACCAAACCGCAACGCTGGAACAGCCGGCGGCGCTGGTGATAGGCAACGAGGGTAAGGGCATATCGCCCAATATCGCCGCCAATGTGCAACACAAACTCACCATCCCGAACATTGGCGGGACGTGCGAGTCGCTCAACGCCGCCGTAGCGACGGCGCTGCTTTGTGCCGAATTCTATCGATAGATGTCGTCGGTGGCGAGGAAGCCACCCACGTATTGTGCCACCCCGTCGGGGACTGAGGTGAAAGGCGCGTCGTAGCCGACGCTGCGGAGCTTGGTTAGATCGGCCTCGGTAAAATACTGATACTGGTTGCGCACCGAGTCGGGCATATCAATATACTCAATTACCGGCTCGATATTCATACAACGGGCTATGCTCTGCGCTACAACATTGTAGGAGGTGGCATTGCCCGTGCCTACGTTGAAGAGACCGCTGACCTGCGGATGTTCGAGCATCCACAGCATAACGTTGACACAGTCGCCCACCCATACAAAGTCGCGCCGCTGCTCGCCGTGGGCGCAGTCGTCGCGATAGGATTTGAAGAGGCGCACACGACCTGTGGTGCGGAACTGCTCGAAGAAATGGCGCACCACACTCATCTGCATTCCTTTATGGTACTCGTTGGGACCATAGACGTTGAAGAATTTGAGTCCCACGACCTGCGACAGCTTTGAGGAGTGGAGTGAGGAAATATGGGTCGATATGTATTTGTCGACGGCGTTTTTGCTCCATCCGTAGGGGTTGAGCGGCTGCAACGAGGCGAGAAACGCAGGGTCGTCGCGGTCGATAAAGCCACGCTCGCCAGCGCCGTAGGTGGCTGCCGACGAAGCATAGACAAGCGGTATGGAGGCTGTGCGACAGAAATGGTAGAGCTGTATAGTGAGCTGAAAGTTGTTGGCCACAATCTTGTCGACATCCGTCTCGGTGGTCGACGAGATAGCTCCAAGATGCAGCACAGCCTTGATTTCCTGTTTATGCTCAATGAGGAAGTCCTGCAGCTGATGAGGGAATATGAATTGCAAGGCGCCGCGCTTGGCGATATTTTTCCATTTGGCGTCGCTGCCGAAGTTGTCGACGGCAACGATGTCGCGATAGCCCCTTTGTTGCATTTCGGCCAACAGGTTGGAGCCAATAAAGCCTGTAGCACCCGTAACGACGTACATTGAGAGGGTAAAGGTTAAAGTTTAGAGTTAAAAGTTTAGAGGTTTATAGTTAGGAGTTACAAAGGACAACTGATTCTATTGTCCACTTTAATTCCCATTTTAAAAATATGGTTTTCTTTTCGTTTCACTTCCGTATGGCGGTCATATCGGCGGTGCCGGTGACACCCATACCTGCGACATTGGCACTGAGGGTTGAGACCCAAGACATTTCACCATTGACCGGGGCGCTTATTATCGGGAAAGTGACCGTAATGGCAACGTCATAGTTCATAATGTTCTGGTTGGTTACGATAGGATCTATGTGCAGTCCCTGACTATTGACATAGCCATTGACTGTTTGTCCCGACATTGTAATATACACATCGTTGCCCGAGCCTGCCTTTTCAATGGTGGCGTCCATTGGCGGCAACTCAGTAGAATAGGTGCCAATCACAGGAATATTGTTAAACGTGGCATCGGCGGTGACAGTATACTCACCAACAAAGGCGTCGGCAAGAGACGACTCCTGAACGAAGGTGGCTACGTATGTCACATCGCCTGTCACCTCGAACGAAAACGGATTGGTGGTGGTATTGTCCTGCCAGCTGACGAAACGGCACCCGTCGGCGGGGATGGCGGCAATAGTGGCGGTGGAGCCTTTCTCGTATGTACCGCCGCCCGTAACGGTACCATAGGCGTTATTGTTCGACGATACCGTGACGGTGTATTCTTTTTTGCAGGAGACAAAAGCCAAAGTAGCAAAAGCTACCATAATGACGAAAAACTTTTTCATATTATCTTTAATTATTTATTTTTTTGAAAGTGCAAAAATACGAATATTTTTTGAATTATGTGTTTTTTAAAAATTATTTCTGCAAAATCCAGCCGGCTACAAGCTGCATAACCTCGGGTGCCATCGTCTCATCGATTAGCATATACTCGCTTGGAGCACCCGTGTCGCAATGTTGCATAAGATGGTTCAGACCCGGCATCAGGCGAATTACAGCCTTCCCTCCTGTGGCATTGCTTATGAGGCCTAGATTGAGCGGCAACACCTGACAGTCTTTGTCACCATTGACGGCGAGGATGGGGCAGCGGGTACGGGCAAGGTAATCGGCGCTGTTGAGCTTGACAAACGCTTTCATCCAGGCATTATCCATCTGCGAAATCATCAAATAGGTGTCCGACTTGCTCATTCCCGCTTGTTTGCGCTGCTCGGCGGTAAGCCCCTGCGTCTTTTGCTCGTTGAGTTTGAACACCGCAGCCGAATAATCACTTACAGTGTCGCTGATATCGAACACTGAGCGAGTGAAATCAAGCCTCCGGTCGATGAGTTCCTGCGGGGTGCCTTGCAACTGAGAGATGCGCTCTATCTGCTGCAAAAGAATATCGGCACCTGAACATCCAGGACCTGCCAACAGGACGATGAACGCCACCTTACCGTTGCGCGATGCGACGATGGGGGCTATCATTCCGCCTTCGCTGTGGCCGATGATGCCTACACGCTTACTGTCGATCTGCTTGTGCTTGCGCAGGAAATTGAATACCGCCTCAGCATCATCGGCAAAGTCGAGCGTGGTGGCTTTCTGTACTTCGCCCTTCGAACCGCCTATGCCGCGGTCATCGTAGCGGAGGACAGCTATACCGTTGCGCGTAAGATAATCTGCAAGGACGAGGAATGGTTTGTGTCCAAGCAGCTCCTCGTCGCGGTTCTGCTGGCCGCTGCCACTGACAAGTACAACAGCAGGGAATGGACCTTTGCCCTCGGGAATGGTAAGGGTACCCGCCAAGGTGACGCCAGCCTTCTTGCGGACGATAGTCACCTCCTCGCTGGTGTAGGGGAACGGCGGAAGCGGCGTTTGCGGACGATTGAGGGTAAACATCCCTTCGGCTGGCTCAAACGTAATCTGCGCCCGCATCAGCCCTTGCCGGAAAGTGCCGTCGAAAGTACTGTCTTTGGCATTCCATACAAGGGTTAACTTGACTCCGGTTTGACTATGGGTCACACGCAGGGTGTCGCCGCTGAAACTCCACTTCGATGCCGTCATCGGCTCTTTGGTCTGCATAGGGCTATAAAGTACCGGCGTGCCGTCGTTGAAAGTCAGATTGATAGGCAACTGAGCCTCTTCGAGCATAGCAAGCCACCAACGGCCATCGAAAGACGAGGGCATCTGCTGAGCCTGCAGCGATATAGCGACGCCAAGCATAAATATTAGCATCAAGCGCTTCATAATCCCTATCTCCATTTAAGAGTTTCGATAAGATGAACCATATCGTGCTGCAGATATTCGAGCACCGGAGCCAACGAGTCGTTGTTGGGCACACAGTCGATATAGAGCGAGCCGCGCAGGAAATGGCTGACGCTGTCGGTAGCCCAGAACTGGTAGGTGGAAGCCACATTCTGGCCCTTGAGCTGATAAGAGGTGGCGTAAACATTTTCAGCTTTATTGACAAACTTGTTCTCGCTGATGCCCGAAGCAAAACCAAAATGCTTAGATACAAGCAGGTAGGAGGTATCGACCTCGGCAGCAAGGTCAGCAGGCTTACGGAGATGCTTGTATGTAAGAAAGATAACGCCATTCCACTTCGGATACATAATGTCTATCCACGTCACGCCGGCTGGAGCATCCTTCTCCGACACTTCGGCACTTTGATTTGCTTCAAATATGATGGGAAAAGTGTGAAAAGGCTTGTCTTTAGAAATAGCAATCAAAGTGTCGCCTCCCCAATACAATGTGTCGGCAAGAGGCAAAGTGTCCACAAGCCAATAGCTGTGCTCTGGCAGGTCGATACGCATATAGCCCTTCGGCTTGGGCGTATAATTGTCGCCCGAACCGCAGGCAACAAGCAACACCAGCAGGGGCAATAAGAGTAATATGTTTCTATGTCTGTTCATTATATTGGACATTTTTTTTTATTTTTGCATATTGAAAAGGAACTGTGATGAACCGTCTAAAATACCTTATATGCGCTAAGACTCAGTACGATATACAGTCGCCGTTTATGTTCGACCTGTATCAGAATGTCATTGCGCCCAAACTGGACAAAACTACTCTGGAGAGGTGCGGGATAGCGTCAAAGGACCTTTTCGGTCAATTGTGCTACAAACTCACAGACCACTACAAAGCCATTGAGTCCGACGATATTCTTGTCGGCTGCGACAAGACGCTTTCGCTGCCCGACGGCAGCAAGGTGGGCGTTGTGCGCAACCCTCACCGCAGCAAAACCAGCGAGGAGGCGTGGGATAGACTTTTCAAAGAACCTTTTGTGACCCTTTCGGTCGACCTGTTTGACATCGGGCTGGTGTTCACCTCGCCGAAACTGTCAAAACAGCATATTGTATTCAGAGTGTTTTAGATTTATTTTCCACCATAGTCGAGCCTTTTACGCATAGGCACGAATTTGCAGTCGCCAAAACGTTGCTGTACTAAGAGGTCGGGGGTCTCCCCCTTTTTTTCTATGCGCAGCATTTCCTGCTGCTCGTCGCCCACAGGGATAATCATCACGCCGCCAACCTTGAGCTGGGCAATCAAATCGGACGGCACATAGGGTGCGCCGCAGGTTACAAGGATGCGGTCGAACGGACCGTATTCGGGCAGACCCTTGTAGCCGTCGCCAAGGAAGCATTTGGGACGATAATGCAGCTGTTCGAGGCGCGGTTTGGTTATGTCGTAAAGCTCCTTCTGACGCTCGATGGTAAACACTTTAAGTCCCATAGCACACAGCACAGCTGTCTGATAGCCGCTGCCCGTTCCCACCTCGAGGACCTTCATTTCGGGCTGTGCGTCGAGCAACGCGCTCTGGAAAGCCACCGTGGAGGGCTGCGAGATTGTCTGACCGCACTTGATAGGAAGGGCGCGGTCCTCATAGGCCATATAGTCAAGCATCGTTTCGAGGAACAAGTGACGCGGCACCTCAGTCATAGCCTCCAAAACACGCTGGTCGTCAATACCTTTCTCGCGGAGATGCTGCACCATCTCGGAGCGCCAACGTTTATGTTTGAAAGTATCTTCCATCATATCCGTTACTGTCTAAAACCTTGCGCAACAAGTGTTATTGCACTATTCTGAGGTGTCACCATAACGGCTGCAGAACCCTGCTCGGTGATGTGGCCGATGATGTGGACACCCTCCATCTCCTTCACTTTGTCGTAATCCTGCTGAGCGATGGTGAAGAGCAGCTCATAGTCACCGCCGCCGTTGAGAGCATTCGACACAGGAAGCATATTCTGGCTCATCTCGCTGCACACACGCGTCGTCTGATAGTCGATAGGAAGACGCTCTTCATAGACCTCGCAACCGCAGTCGGAAGCCTTGCAGATATGCAGCAGTTCCGATGCCAAACCATTGCTCACGTCGATCATCGAGGTGGGCACAACGCCGCGCTCGACAAGCATTTGCACCACATCCAGACGCGGCTCGGGCTTGAGATAACGCTCAAGGACATAGTCGTATGAGTCGAGGTCGGGCTGGAAATTGGGATTGGCCTGATAGGTAACCTTCTCGCGCTCAAGCACCAGCAAGCCTGAATAGGCGCTTCCCAAGTCGCCGCTCACGCAAATCAAGTCGTGCAACTTGGCTCCCGAACGATAAGCAATCTTATCCTCATCCACCTCGCCTATCGCTGTGACCGTAAGCACCATTCCCGAACGGCTGCTGTTGGTGTCGCCGCCCACGAGGTCTACATCGTAGCGCTGGCAGCAGAGACGGATGCCGGCATAGAGCTCCTCAAGCGCCTCTACCGAATAGCGGTTCGACACAGCCACACTCACAGTAATCTGCTTAGGTGTGCCGTTCATAGCCGCGATATTGCTTAGGCTCACCGCAACGGCCTTGTAGCCCAGATGCTTGAGCGGCGTATACATCATATCGAAATGGATGCCTTCGGCAAGAGTCTGCGTAGAGACAAGCATTTTCACTTTGCCTTCGCCGATAACGGCACAATCGTCGCCGACACCTTTTACCGTAGAAGCATTAACAGGCTGGAATTCATCCGTAAGCCTTTCAATCAGAGTCACTTCTCCAAGTGCATCCAACTCGGTGCGACCCTCTTGATATTCGAGTTCGGACATTAATTATTTTTAAAGTTTACATTTTAAAGTTTAAAGGCTCGCCCCTTTTGAACTTTCAAGCGACTGAAAGGAGCGAACCTTTAAACCATTTTAACCTTATTTTATTTGATAAACTTAAAGTCTTTGCCAAGATAGTAGGCCTCGTCGCCCAGGCTTTCCTCGATGCGCATCAGCTGGTTGT
>DBXH01000004.1:0-493 GCA_002309335.1 Bacteroidales bacterium UBA1217
GGATCGCAGATCCGCCACAACAGGTGAAAAAAGAAGCATCCCGTCGGGATGCTTCTTTTTATTTATTATTAATGTTAATAGTTAGAATTAGCAGTTTTCGAGTTCAGCGAGGTGTTTGTTGACTTCACCGATAGCCTCTTTGACAAAGTATTTGCAGGAGTTGAGGTAACGACCCTCGCGCAGGCTGTCAAGCAACAGGAGGTATCCCATAATGATGTTGCTGAGAACTTCGGTGAGTGCACGGGTGCTATGCTCAAAGCGCTCGCTGGTGGTGCCTTCGGCGGCAGCAAGGTCATAAAGTCTGCGATAACTTTCCGTAGCTTTGCGCAATACGTCGAGGCAGTGCAGCATCTCTGCATTGGGATTTGCTGCAAGGGCTTCTGCTGCACGGGTCTCATAGCTCTCAATCTGTTTTAGATAAGCTCCGCTGGCGATGCCCTTCATTGCGGCAACAACCTGTAATTGGCTTGTACCCTCATAGATAGAAAGGATA
>DBXH01000004.1:500-9443 GCA_002309335.1 Bacteroidales bacterium UBA1217
CAGGCATATTCTTTCATAAATCCGCTACCGCCGTGAACTTGTATACAGTCGTAGGCACAACGGTTTGCAAATTCGCTGGCGTTGAACTTTACAAGGGGAGTAAGTATGTCGGCAATGCGTGATGCAGGCTTTGAGGCAACTGCTAGGTCTACATAGCGTGCTGTCTCATACATCAGGCTTCGTGCGCCGTCAGTGCGTGCGCGCATCTGGTGCAGAAGGTCTTGCACGGCAATAAATTTGTCGATGGTATGGCCAAACTGCTCGCGGCTGGCGGCGTAGGCTTCTGCTTCGCGGCAGGCAGCCTCGCACAGACCAATAGACTGGGCTCCAACACCTAAACGGGCACCGTTCATCAGCGACATCACATATTTAATAAGACCCAGACGGCGTTCGCCGACAATCTGGCAGGGAGCGTTGTTGAACTGAAGTTCAGCTGTTGGTGAACCCTTGATACCCATCTTGTTCTCGATGCGGCGTACAATCATTCCGCCATCGGCTTTGTCGAAAACAAAGTAGGAGAGACCGCGGCCATCGTTGGTGCCTTCCTCGCTGCGGGCCAGAACCAGATGCAAATCAGCATCACCGTTGGTTATGAAACGCTTCACACCGTTGAGTCGCCAGCATTTGTTAGCCTCGTCGTAGGTGGCCTTGAGGCGAACCGACTGGAGGTCGCTGCCGGCATCGGGCTCTGTGAGGTCCATCGAACAGGTGGCACCTTGATAGATGCGTGGCAAGTATTTGTTTTTCAATTCTTCATTGGCAAATTGCTGAATGGTGTCAGCGCAGTCCTGCAATCCCCATATTGTAGCAAATCCCACATCGGCACGTGCTATGATTTCTGCGGCCATAACAGCGGCCACACGCGGGAAATTGAGACCGTTGTACTGGCGCTCGAGGGTCATTCCATATAGGCCTGACTGGATGAGGGCGTCGAGGTTGCGGCGTGTGCCGGGGGCGTAGTGTACGTGGCCGTCAATAAGCGACGGACCGACATGGTCTACCTCTTCGGCATTGGGGGCGATGACCTCGCCGGCAATCTCGCCAAGCAGGTTCATCACGGTATCGTATTGCGACACAGCTTCATCGGCGTTGGCAGGTGCTTCAGGGTGCTTGCCGGCTTCGGCATAGTTCTTTTCTTTTACAGCCACCACCTGTTCCATTTCGGGGTGATGGAGATAGAATGAAAGATTTTCGTTATCGGTATAGAAATTCATAACTACTTCAGATTATTTTTGTAACAAGCCATAAATTGCGGAATGACGGTCATCACGTCGCCGACGATGGTGTAGTCGGCGATGGCGTTGATCGGCGCTTCCGGATCGGTGTTGATGCTTATGATTTTGGCACTCTGCTCCATACCGGCACGATGCTGTACTGCTCCGCTAATGCCGCAGGCGATGTAGAGCTTGGGGCGCACCGTGACTCCAGTCTGACCAATCTGGCGCTCTCCTTCAGCAAAACCTGCGTCTACAGCGGCGCGGGTAGCTCCAACGCTGCCACCGATTAGGTGGGCAAACTGGTGCAGCAACTGGAAGTTCTCCTTGCTGCCCATACCGTAGCCGCCGGCAACAATGATCTGTGCGCCTTTGATGTCGATTTTCTGTTCCTCGATTTCGCGGCTGAGAATCTCAACAGCTTTGTCGGCTTTGTCGAGCGACGGACTGACAGCGACGGGTATGATTGTGCCTTTATAGTTGGCGTCGAATATCTCTTTCTTCATCACACCTTCGCGAACGGTGGCCATCTGCGGACGGGTCTCGGGACATACGATCGTGGCTATGATATTGCCGCCAAATGCCGGACGCATCTGAAGGAGAATGTTATCATAGGTCTTGTTGTTCTTTACATCCTGATGTGAACCAATTTCGAGCGATGTGCAGTCGGCGGTAAGTCCGCAACGCAGGAATGATGCAATGCGCGGAGCAAGGTCGCGGCCCACGCTCGATGCGCCAAAGAGCACGATGTCGGGCTGCTGGTCTTGAATGAGTTTCGACAATACGTCGAAGTGGGGGAGTGTACGATAAGGCGACAAACGTTTATCGTCGGCGAGGAATACATCGTCAACGCCGTAGGGGTAGAGCGATTCGGCAGCGGCTTTTACGTTGCTACCGAGCACAGCTGCCTGTAGCCTGCAACCCAATTTGGTGGCGAGCTGGCGACCCTTGGTGCAGAGTTCCAGACTGATGTCGGCAATGGTGTTTTTCTCCGACAACTCGCAATATACTAATACGTTATTCATTTATATATTCGGCTTTCAAGTTTACAAAATATGTTCTTTTATCAGCGTTGCAGAGAGCTCGTTGAGGGCTTCCTCGGTGGGCTGCAGCACTACAGATTCCTTGTGCGCAAGCACAACATTCTCAATCTTTTTCACCTTTGTCGGAGAACCTTTGAGTCCGAGACGGTCCATATCGGCATCGATATTGTCGGCATTGATCATACGAATCTCGTCTTTGGCTTGACGCAGCAGTCTGTGTGCGTTGGGAAAACGGCAGTCGTTGGCTGCTGAGGTGACGGTAACGAGCACAGGCATAGTGGCCTTTACGCATTCTGTTCCGCGCTCCAGACGGCGACGAATGGTGATACTCTTTGTATCAACAGCGATAAGCTCCTCAGCGTATGTAATTTGTGGTATTTCAAGTTTCTCGGCAACTTGAGGTCCCACTTGAGCGGTGTCACCGTCGATTGCTTGGCGACCACCGAAGATAATATCTACATTTCCAAGCTGTTTGATGGCCTGCGACAAGGCGTAAGATGTGGCCAGGGTGTCGGCACCGGCAAAGCGCATATCGCTCAGCACAAAACCGTCGTCGGCACCGCGCGAGCGGGCGTCTTTGATGATTTCAGCGGCACGCGGAGGTCCCATTGTGACAACAGTGACGGTGGCATCCTGAATGCTGTCCTTCACTCGCAGAGCCATTTCCAATGCCTTGAGGTCCTCTGGATTGAAGACTGTGGGCAGGGCGGCACGGTTGACTGTTCCGTCCGCATTCATTGCATCGGCCCCGACATTGTGGGTGTCGGGAACCTGTTTTGCCAAAACTACTATCTTGAATGACATTTTTTTGTTCTTTTCTGTTACTTAATTAGTTGTTCTTGACGTAGTTGATGATATCGCCTACTGTTTTGATGTTCTCTGCAGCCTCTTCAGGGATGCTAATGTCGAACTTCTGCTCTATAGACATAATCAGTTCCACGCTGTCAAGCGAGTCTGCACCGAGGTCGTTGATAAGGTTCTTTTCGGGGGTGATGTCCGATGCGGCAACGCCTAAGCGCTCCTCAATTATGGCGCAAATCTCTTCAGTTAATTGTTCTGTTGTTAATTCTTTGACGTTCATATCTATGCTTATTTATTTCTTTGGATATTTAGGATTAGTTGATTGCAAGGCCGCCGTCGCAGCTAATAACTTGTCCAGTAACATACGACGCAAGGTCGGATGCGAGGAACAAGGATACGTGTGCCACATCGGTGTCAAGTCCGCCGCGACGCAGAGGAATCTTGGTCATCCAGTCTTTGCGTACATCTTCGGGCAACTGCTGTGTCATCGGTGTCTCGATGAATCCGGGGGCAACGGCGTTGCAGCGGATGTTGCGCGAACCAAGTTCCTTGGCAATTGAGCGGGTGAAACCGATAATACCAGCTTTGGAAGCCGAGTAGTTGCACTGGCCGGCGTTGCCGTTCAATCCAACGATCGAGCTGATATTGATAATCGAACCGGCGCGCTGTTTCATCATCATCGGGGCAAAAGCCTTGGTGTAGTTGAACACCGAGCGCAGGTTGACATCCATTACGAGATTCCAGTCCTCAACACTCATTCGCAGAATGAGTTGGTCTTTGGTAATGCCTGCATTGTTGACGAGGATGTCGAGACGGCCGTAGTTCTCGGCCACCCAATTTGCCACTTCCTGAGCCTGCGCGTTGTCGGCAGCGTTCGAGGCCAAAAAGTCGGCACGGACACCTTTAGCGCGAAGTTCGGCGAGCAGGGAGTCGCTGTTCTCGTTGGCTTTAAGGTCGGTGAAGATAATGTTTGCACCTTCCTCTGCAAACAGCAGAGCATGGCTGCGTCCGATACCGCGCGAGGCACCGGTGATAAGAGCTGTCTTATTCTCTAAAAGTTTCATAATCTGTATATTCTTTCTATTTTTTATTCTTTTTTAATTATTATTCTTTGTCGGCAAGCATAAAAATCAGGCTTCCTTTTACGCATAGTTTGCCGTCAACTTTTGCTTCGGCGTCGACAAAGAAAGTCAAACCACGACGTGCGGTGATTTTACCTGTTACGGTAATGTCGTCGCCAGGGCGCACCTGGTTTTTGAAACGCACCTTGTCCATTCCGGCATAGAATGTCAGTCGGCCAGGCAATTCGTTGAGCATCAGGGTGCAGCAGCACTGGCCCATTATTTCACACAAGATTACGCCAGGAACAACGGGATAACCAGGGAAATGACCCTGCAGGAAATACTCGTCACCGCGAACATGATAGTGTCCGATGGCGGTTTCGCCTTCCATTGTTACATCGTCTACGAGCAGCATTGGCTCGCGATGTGGCAGGTATTGTTTTATTTCTTCTCGGTTCATTATAATGTATTCCTTTTATTTATAGTGTTTGTTTTATTTAAATCTTACGGAGAGCGACGCATGCGTTCTGACCGCCAAAACCAAATGAGTTGCTGATTGTCAGGTCGGCGGCAAAGTCGCGTGCGGTATGCGGTGTGTAGTCGAGGTCGCACTCGGGGTCGGGCTGGTCAAGGTGGATTGTGGGTGCCACTTTGCCTTCCTGCAAGGTCTTTGCGCAGATAACCAATTCTATAGCTCCTGTTGCACCGAGCATATGACCCATCATCGACTTGGTGCTGCTGATGACAGCCTTGCGTGCAGCGACCTCGCCCATAGCCTGTTTGATGGCAAGGGTTTCGGTCTTGTCGTTGAGAGGCGTACCTGTTCCGTGGGCGTTAATGTATACATTTTCACCCTCTTTGTAGCCGGCTTCTTCAAGAGCCCACTTGATGCAGTTGGTGGCGCACTTGGCGTCGGCGCGAGGTGCGGTGTAGTGGAATGCGTCGCAGCTGTTGCCATATCCACACACTTCGGCGTAGATATGTGCACCGCGTTTGCGGGCAATCTCGTAATCCTCAAGTATCATAACGCCAGAACCTTCGCCCATAACGAATCCCTTGCGGCGGATGTCGAACGGCAACGAGGCTGCCATCGGGTCTTCGCTGGTCGAGAGAGCTTTGCTGTTGGCGAAACCGGCAATGGCTATCTCGCAGATTGCTGCTTCGGTGCCGCCGGTAATCATTGCGTCGGCACGGCCTTCGCGAATCATTCTGTAAGCTTCACCTATAGAGTGAGTTCCTGTAGCACAAGCTGTTACAACTGGCAGGTTAGGACCTTCGGCGTGAAATACAATTGCCGTGTTGCCCGATGCGATGTTGGCAATCATTTCGGGGATGAAGAGCGGCGACACGCGGCGAGGACCGTTGGCCATCAGCGAAGCGTGCTCGCGGCAGAAAGTCTGAATGCCGCCGATGCCGGAACCTATTGCGCAGCCAAATCTCGAAGAGTCAACGTCTTTGCCGACCTCAAGGCCGCTGTCCTGCATTGCCTGTGTTGCTGCAGCTAGGGCATAAAGTGCATAGCGGTCGTTGTGGCGTATCATCGCTTTGTCGATGGCGAAATCTTCGGGATGGAAATCTTTGACCTCGCCTGCCACTTTGACAGGAAGATTCTCGGGGTTGATTGATTTTATGATATCTATGGCGCAACTGCCTTTAAGCAGCTCTGACCACATTGTGTCCACGTTGTTGCCTAAGGGGGAAATGCATCCCAATCCGGTAATAACTACTCGTTTCATTGTATGGTTTATTTTATTGATTTTCTTCTTGTTTATATTCTATTTTGGTCCATTTTGTGATGGCGGCGCCTGTAACGAATCCTCCACCGAAAGCGCTGAGCATTAGCGTCGAGCCGTCTTTGAGTTCACCGGCGCGCGACAGTTCGTCCATCAGAATCGGAATGCTGGCCGACGATGTGTTGCCGTATTTCTGCAGGTTGGTGGGGAATTTCTCTTTCGGCTGATCAAGGTGCTCGCGAATTGAGTCAATGATACGCAGGTTGGCCTGGTGCAACAGGAAAAGATCTATGTCAGAACCGGTCATATTGTTCTTTTCCAGTATCATATCCACGTCTTTGATGCAAGCTCTTACAGCTAGTTTGAAGACCTCGCGGCCCTGCATCACCAGAGGCATCGTCTTTTCTTCCACACGGTCGTAGGGAGTTGTTTCAAGCGAGCGTTTGTAGTACAGCACGTCGGTGTGAGTGTCGGCAGTAACGCGGAAATCAAGAAAACCCTCCTCGTCGCTTAGCACTACGGCACCGGCGCCGTCGCCAAACAGAACGGAAGTCTCGCGCTCGTGCCAGTTGCAGAAACGCGACGGCTCTTCGGCGGCAACGATCAGTATGTGTTTTGCTCTTTTTGTCTTGAAGAATGCGTCGGCAATGTCAAGTGAATAGAGAAAACCTGCGCAGGCGCCGTTAAGGTCGAAGCAGGGACAGCTGCATCCCAGCGGGGCAAGTATGATGCTGCCCAATGACGGTGATACGTAGCTGTTTGCTACATTCGAGCAGATAAGATAATCAATGTCGCTCGGCTCAAGACCCGACGACTCTATTGCGGCTTGTGCGGCGGTGATTGCCAGTTCTCCCAATGTCTCTTTGCTAAGTAGATGGCGCGTATAGATTCCTGTTCTCGAGGTAATCCAACTGTCGCTCGTGTCAAGAAAGCCGGCAAGCATATCGTTTGTCACTACTTTCTCGGGAAGTGCACTACCTGTTCCAATTATTCTCATATAAATGTATTCTTTTTTATTTAAATCGGCATTCGCGGATTTGATTATTAATTTGCAAAATAAGAATTTTTTTTAAAAATAATTTTGTTAAAAACGATATTGGACACAATAAAACGAACAAAATGCCGTATTTTGGGTAAAATTCGCCTATTTTTGGTGAACGACGTGAAATTATTTAACATTTATGAGCAAAAATACAACAAAAATACCCAAATTTATGACCGAAAAGAAAGGCATCGTGCTTTTTCTTGTGACGGTTTTACTCTTTGCAATCCTATTTATTTTGATATATCAACCTGCAGGATATATGCGCGACACCCAAACTATGATTCGCTGGCATCTCCTCCCGTGGAACAAGCATATCTACACTGCTATTCAGGTCTTTATAGGATTCGTTATATTATCTACAAGCCGCATCATTTTCTATCATATTCAAAAAACACATAATTTCACCATTCGCGATGTCGTTCTCTGGATTGTCATCGAGATAGTGATTATCACATTGGTACTTACCGTCATAGCCTCTTTTCTGAACGCTGCCGAAGATCTTGATTTCGCTGATTTGCTGCGTCGTGTTTTTCTCAACATCCTTTTGATTCTCGTCATTCCCTATGTCGGCACGGTGCTTGTATTGATGCTCCGCGAACGCAGCCACCAGATAGAGGAACTTAACAACCTTATAGACAAGCAACAGGAGGACCGTCTGGACGTAAACGACAATATGAATTTTTACGACCGTGGCGGTAAGCTGGCGTTTTCTACCCGACGAGGCAACGTCCTTTATATTGAAGCGGCTGACAATTACAGCAACATACACTATATCAATGAAGGTAAGGAAGATACCTTTATTTTGCACAACTCGATGAAGCAGCTCGATTCATCCGACGACTACAAGGGCCTCCTCCGCTGTCATCGCGGCTATATGGTGAATATCGATAATGTTAAGCTGCTCAGGAAGGACAAGGGCGGCCTTGTCCTCGAGTTGACACAGGGTGCCCGCTCAATTCCCGTCTCGCGCACCTACACCGAACGCGTCGTCCGCTTCTTTGCCGGCGGCGACGAAGGCTAAACAACAGTCTTTATTCTTTTAAAAGTTTTTTATTCGCTGTAGTTGTGGTCAACCACAACAACGATTTGCTTGTCTGGAGCGAGAGGCTGCAGCTCTGCGGTTAGGGTGTTGACAAGGGCGGCATCGTCGTGAACAGAGATGTCGGGCACCACGTCGACCGAGAGCACCTCTTCCGGCTCGGAGTAGTAGAATCCGTGCACCTGCACAATCTCCTTGTGTCCGGCAAGGCGCTGCATTACCGCACTCTGCAGTTCGGCAATAGGACTGTTGCCGGTGGCGTTGGCGTAGATGCCGACGGTCATAATGATTCCGTAGCGCTCAAACATCAGCTGTGCTACGCGGCGCGTGAGACCGTGGATATCGTGAGCGTTCATCGTGTCGTCGACGCCAACATGCACCGAGCCTATCATCAGGTCGGGCCCGTAGTTGTGCAGGATGAGGTCGAACACACCGTGCACACCCTTCACATAGGCAATTTCGCGCTTGATTTTGCGCGTCAGCTCAGGCGAGACTTTCTTGCCTAACAGTTCGTTGATGGGCGAAGCCAGCATCTCGAAGCCCGCTTTGACGATGAGCAGCGAGATTGCGGCACCGAGCCAGCCGTCGATGGAGACGCCCCACAGCAGCATTATGCCCGCCGAGATAAGTGTGGCGAGGGTGATAATGGCGTCGAACAGAGCGTCGGAGCCTGACGCCACCAGCGCGTCGCTGTTCAGCTGCTCTCCCTTGCGCTTCACATAGCGGCCCAGCAGCAGTTTGACGACGATGGCCACGATGATGACCACCAACGTCACGGTGGTATAGCTTGGCTCGGTGGGGACGAAGATTTTCTTCACCGACTCTACCAGCGAGGTCACGCCAGCAGCCAGCACGATGAGGGCAATGATGATGGCGCTGAAGTACTCCACGCGGCCGTAACCGAAGGGGTGCTCGCGGTCGGGCGGACGTTGCGAGAGCTTGGCGCCCACGATGGTGATGACGCTCGAGAGGGCGTCGCTGAGGTTGTTGACGGCATCCATCACGAT
>DBXH01000016.1:0-8084 GCA_002309335.1 Bacteroidales bacterium UBA1217
GTGCCGCAAAGCGGCGGGGTGTGTCCCGCTCTCCGTTCTCCGTTCTCCGTTTCCCCCTCTCCGTTCAAACGACGCTGCAAAAATACACCCCAAATATCCCCGTCTTCAAAAATTGACCTGATATAAATCATTATGACACGATATTACACACAATGACACATTATGACACAATACAAACAGCGGCAAAAAACACCCCCTTTACGTGTCCTTTTTTCAAAAAACAATGCAATATCGATACCACGTAGTGGTTCTCTCTTAATAGAATCAGGAAAACAAGATGTACGATATACCACGTAGTGGTTTCCTCTTAATAGGCTATAACACCATTTTCAGATGCCACAAATTTAGAATTGTTTTATCTCTCAACTTTTACGATGATGCCGTAGACATTGGATAATGGTAGCCAGCCATTTCAATGGCTGGTAATGTAAGAACGCATAAACAGCGTGCCTTTAGGTACGCGACCTACTCCTACAGTCTGCGCGGCGGCGTTCCCGTCTCACCCAAAACAATTCCTAAACAAAAACTCCTGCATAATACGTTTTTTTCGTATTTTTGCATCATAATCAAACATTTGTTTCTTATGAAAAAACGCATCTTACTATTTGCTTTTCTGATACTTGCATCAGCATCGACCTTTGCAACGCCTGTCGATTCGACCACCGCTCGCAAGGCTGCCATACAGTTTTTGCATTCATTCGGAATGAAAAACGACGACAGAAGCCTTACCGACATCAGCAGCAAAGTGCAGTTATCCAACCTGTATATCTTTGACATTGATGAAGGAAGAGGTTTTATCGTTATTGCCGGCGACGATAACACCGAGCCCGTGCTTGCCTATTCATTCTCAAACAGTTTCCCTACAACAGGTTTGCCCGCACATATTTATTCGTGGTACAAAGGCTACGAACTCGAGGTCGAGATGAACCGCAGCGCCGCCAAATCGCAGTCAGTCAAAGAGCAATGGGAAGATCTGCTGGAGGGTCGTGTCGACAACAGGTCAAAATATATCATTTCGCCAATGCTCAATACCACCTGGAACCAATCTCCATACTATAATGCACTATGCCCCTACGACAGCGCTGCAGGCGACAGACCTCCTTGCGGCTGCACCGCAACAGCTACAGCCCAGATTATGAAAGCCTTCAACCATCCCGCCACCGGATACGGCACAGGCTCTTATACTCACGAGAACTATGGTTTCCTTTCGGCCGACTACGGTGCCACGACCTATCTCTGGGACTCGATGCCGGCAGAACTCAACGGCTCCAGTTCAGAGGCACAGGTCAATGCCGTTGCCGAACTGATATACCATATCGGCGTAGCAGTACATATGGGTTACACCCTCCAAGGCAGCGGCGGCAAGACGGCAAGCTATGGCTACGGCGGCGACGCAGCCTCGGAGAATGCCTTTAAATACAACTTCAAATACAGCCCCTACGTATGGACAGCGTTCCGCATAGATTACTCCGACAACGACTGGAGAGATCTGATGATTAATGAGTTGAAAGCCGGACGACCGATATTGTATGCCGGCTATGACGAGGTGCAATCGGGTCACGCATTTGTGCTCGACGGCTACAACAGTGCCGCCAAACGATTCCATATCAACTGGGGCTGGGGTGGCTCCTGCGACGGCAATTACCAATTGTTCAACCTTAATCCAGTATCATCCACCGGTATGCCAACGGCATATCATTTCGACCTGTTCGCCACCGCCACGATAGGCATTGAGCCTTTCAGTCAGTTCGGCGAAGCCCTCACCACCGTCACCACCGCCGTTGAGGGCGACGGTACTGTGACTGGCGCCGGCACCTACAATTTCGGCGACACAATCACGATGTACGCTACGGCCAACAATCACCACACCCGCTTTGTGCAGTGGAGCGACGGCTGCCGCTACAACCCACGCTCTACTGTCGCCACTGGTGGCAGTGTCTCCTTCACAGCTCAGTTCGCACCCGTTGGTGGCGACACCGTCCGCTACCACACCACCGACAATGCTATGAACCGCGCGGCCAATATCCCTTACGGTCTTGGATGCGACTCGGTATGGGGCATCCGCATCCCCGCCGAAGCCATCTGCAGCGGCGCCCAGCTCAACGCGGTACGCTTTATGGGACGCTATGCCGGCACTCACACCCTTACGCTCTATACCGGCACCGACAGCCCTGAGAATGCAATTTATTCCGCCACATTCTTCGACACTCTCGCCTACCCCTTCACCTGGTACCAGCACGACCTGCCGTCGCCTCTGACCATCGCCGACGATCAGTCGCTATGGATTGTGCTGAAATGCACCGATGTCGACACGCCGGGTGTCTTCTCCATCTATGGCGGCAACACCTACAGTATGCTTTCGGGTGAGAATCTTACCGAGATGGGCGACCAGTGGAAATTCAGCTGGATGATTGAAGGCCTCTTCTCTGGCAACGTCGGAATCAATGAAAATTCAATGTTCAATGTTCATTTCTCTATTTCCCCCAACCCCGCCGCCGACCGCATAACCCTGCGTGGCCTGCCGGAGAATGCGACCATTGACATTGTCGACATCAACGGCCGCAAAGCCTACTCCACGCGTACCGCTGGCAACGAGTTGACCATCGCCGACGCGCACCTCACCCCGGGCATCTACCTCGTCCGCGTCACAAGCGACAAAGGCATCGGCACACAACGCCTGGTGGTGAAATAACAATATAGGACAGAAGCGATGAAACACGATATTTTTATAAGCTACAGCCGCAAGAATATAACACGGGTCACTGAGATAAAACGACAAATTGACAACGTCACCAGCACCGAATGCTGGATTGACCTGAAAGGCATTGAAAGCGGCTCGGAGCAGTTCATCAATGACATCATAGGAGGCATTGACAGTTGCAAGGTTTTCCTTTTTATGTTGAGCGAAGAGTCGCAGCAATCGGAGTATGCCCTGCTTGAACTAAACTACGCAAAACTCAACAACAAGCACGTTGTTTTGGTCAATATCGACGACTGCCAAATGAAAGGCGCATTTCTTTTCAAATACAGCCTTACCGACACCATTGCCTGGAGCAACCTGCACCAACGCGACAAGCTGTTGCGAGACCTGTCAAGATGGATTGGCGGCAAGACCATAAGTTCACAACAGCCTTTATCTACTGTCGACCCATTGAGAGAGCTGGAAGAGCGTCTTGCCCGACTGGACAAAGAGGTCGGGGAACTGCATCCGCATAGCGACAAAGACGGCCATTTTATTGGTTATTCTGATAAAAATGGCTATATTGTCATCCGTGGGGATTGGACCCGTGGATATGGTTTTCACGAAGGCCTTGCACTGATATGGGACAGGAATTACAAATATGGGTTTATTGACAAAAGCGGGCATTTCGTCATTCCCAGTAAATGGAAAAGTGCGTGGTCTTTCCATAACGGCATTGCATTTGTGAAGAATGACAACAATGAATGGGGCATTATTGACAAATGTGGACGCATTGTTGTCCGTTGCCAATGGAAGGGAGTGAGCGACTACTCGGAAGGTTTAGCCAAAGTAACTGATTTTAACAACAAAAAAGGCTACATAGACGAACGAGGACGAGTTGTCATTCCCTTGAAATGGTCTACTGTGGGCAACTTCAAAAACGGGATAGCCACAGTTGGCGATGCGTCTGGCAAGTGTTACAAGATAGACAAAACCGGCAGAATTGTAGGCTGAAACAGCACAAGGATATATACGTACAGGATGTACGACACAACTGTGGTGACCTCAAACTCTGGGTCACGACCATACGGATAGCGACATCTGACAGTATGGCAAATGCACCGCGTCACCAGCGACAAAGGCATCGGCACACAACGCCTGGTGGTGAAATAATTAACACGGATCAATAATCTTGATAATCTTCTGTGACGGAGCGCAGCTCCGCCACGACTAAACACAACAGAACATCCGCCGCGACGAGACAGTGCCAAATTATTTGTCAGAGATGAATTCTTTGTAATAATTTGCTTTAATTGAGTCTTTATACTGAAAAGGATATTTCCCACAAAAAAAATCATACAGTTTTTTAGCGACGGGTATAGACTTGGAAAAGTCAAAATATTTTTCATAAAATCTTATCATCGTGGCGGCGTAAGAATCATCTGTGTTGAATGTTAAATAGTCAAAAATAATATTGGCACAAGTCAAATAACCTGTATAATAGGAATGTTTTTCTGCTAAAAAATCCGTTATACAAATTAATATGTCCATTTCATTTCTAGGAATGCATTGTGAATTGGAATAAAAATAGTGGAGACATAGTATTTTATAGGCATCAATGTTGCCTCTCTTTATTTCACAATATATTTCCTTTATTTCATTTTCAGATAAATACACAGGACCAAAATCATCTCTATTCTCAAAGTCAAAATGTAAGGTGTCATTAATCGGGTCCTTCAAATAGAAATAGTCGCAAGGGTTATTGTGGTTAATGTCGTAAACTATGCAAGTGTCTTGAAAACCACTGCTGTCGTGAGTTTCAGATGCTTTTATTATACAAGATTGACAAAAAGTCATTCCTATAATTAGCAACAATCGTGTTTTATTAAAAAAAATAAAATGGTTCATTGGATAATTATTGTAGATTCAATTCGGGTAATAGAATTTGATTGTCAGGATGTTTGGCATTATAGACTTCAACTTTTTTTCCGTCACAGCGGATGTTCCGTTGTGGCGGAGCATAGATCCGCCACAATAAAATAATTAAGAAACAACCACACTCAAAAAGATTAGCGCAAAAGGGCCCAGCACAAACGCCCAAAAGCGGACTAAACGCAATACAGGATGTTCTTTCTTATATTGCTCATAACGTTCTTGCAGCGACTTGCGTTGTTCCTTCGAACCGTTGCGTTTGAAGAATACTAACAGCAGGATAGCATAGAATGCTATCGCTATCAGAAGAGCGTATATGTTCAATGGCCAAATACCGGCAACCGAACAGACAAACAGTATATCAAACAAATAGAAGAACAGAAAGCCCACAATGAAACTGTTGGCTTGAAAATAAGGGTCTTTTATTCCGCCGAAGAAAAGTGTCTCCGGGGAACGCTCCCAGGCACGATAAACTATGCACCAGCTCAGATCCAGTATGTTCATAGAACAACTATTCTGTCGGAATGTCTTTGTTCACATTCTTGCTGCCAACAAGGGCGTAGAAGAGGATATAGGCAAAACCAAGAATGACAATCCAATAGCTTCCGACATAGCCGATGCTGTCAGCGAGCAGGTTCTGGAAGAACGGCAGTATGCCACCGCCACAGACAAGTGTCATAAAGATGCCACTGGCAACCGGAGTGTATTTACCCAAACCTTCGGCAGACAGGTTGAAGATGGCGCCCCACATAACCGAAGTGCAGAGTCCACAAAGCGTGGCGAAAGCAATCTTGAGTGGCACATCGGCACCGTGGAGATGCACCGTCGATGTTTCAGGAATGAAAATTAAACAGAGGATGAACACAATGGCAATGGTCGATGCAGTTGCGAGCATAGCCTTCGACGACACTTTGCCGCCGAGCAGTCCACCAATGAAGCGACCCACAAGCATAAGGAACCAGTAAGCTCCAATGAACCATCCCGCCAGGTCGGCACCCAGTCCAAGACCGTCGCCAGGTGTGGTCATATAAAGGTTGGCAGTGTTGGGGATGCCCACTTCGACACCAACATAGAAGAAAATGGCAATGGCACCCAGCACAAAGTGGCGGAACGACATAGGGCTGTATTTGTCCTTTGGTTTTGCCTGGTGCTCAGCTTTAGTTTCGATATGCGGTTCTGGGATTCGGGTCAGCATAATTACAAGAAAAGCGACAGCAAAGATCGCCATTGCTATAATCATTGCCGGCGCTGCATCGGAGACATTGGCCATATCGACCGAGCCACCGATGAGGTAGCCCAGTAGGATTGGAGCCAACGTGGCACCAGTCGAGTTGATAGTACCGCCCCACTGGATAAGCTGGTTGCCCTTATTGCCGCCACCTCCGAGAGTGTTGAGCATAGGATTTACAACGATATTGAGCAAGCACATCGAGAAGCCAGCCACAAGGGCACCGGCCACATAGACGGCGAAACTTTCGGCATATCCCGACATAAACTGGATTCCCACGCCGACAAAACCGACGGTGACAGCCAGCAGCGAAGTGAATTTATAGCCCTTGCGGCGCAGGATAAGGCCAGCGGGGATTCCCATACAGGCGTAGGCGATGAAGTTGGCCAGCGTGCCTAGCTGGGCAATGGCGTTGCTTGTGCCGAACTGGTTTTTGACGATGACACCCATCGAGCCAGCAAAATTGGTGACGAATGCTATCATAAAGAACAGCAGGAACATCACGATGATGGGAATTGTGTAGTTTTGTTTCTTGTCCATAAATATTATGTTTGAATAAAATAAAAGCGGGAAGTGCACAAGTCCACTTCCCACATAGATGCTTTGTTGTTAGCCTTTCAGTGCTTCCGAGCCGCTGACAATCTCAATAATCTCGTTGGTAATGGCAGCCTGGCGAGCCTTGTTGTAGCTGAGACGCAGTTCCTTGAGCAGTTCGGTGGCGTTGTCGGTAGCCTTCTGCATAGCCGTCATTCGGGCACCGTGCTCGGCAGCCAGCGAGTCGAGGACAACGCGATAGAACTGCGAACGCAACGTCAGCGGTATCATCTCCCTCAGTATCTGACCCTTGTCAGGTTCATAGATATAATCATTCCGCTCTCCGCTCTCCGCGTCAGCCCTCCCCTCTTGGAGAGGGGGTACAAGCTCCTGTGGAGCGCGTAGAGCTGATTTGTGCGTGGCAAAACTGCGGCGGGGTGTGTTGTCCTCTCCGTTCTCCGTTCTCCGTTCTCCGTTCCCCTCCCCTCTACTAGAGGGGTGCCGCACAGCGGCGGGGTGTGTCGCATTCTCCGTTCTCCGTTTCCCCACCGGCAGGAACTGCTCCGTGCTAAGTATCTGGGTAAGAGAATTCTTGAATTGATTATAAATAATTTCTATAAAGTCGTATTCTTTGTTGCAGAACGCCGCCATAATCTTGTCGCAGATGTCGCTGACAGCATCGAATGTCGGGTTGTCGAGTAGGTCGTCATAACTCTCGGCAACAAGTCCCTCCTGTTTGGCGAACAACTCCGTGCCGCGTTTTCCAAGCGTAATCATCTTGACCTCACAGCCTTTGTCGCGATAGTGCTGCAGGCGTGCCGACGCCTCCTTGGTGACATTGGAATTGAAGGCACCGCACAGTCCCTTGTTCGATGTCACCACGACGAGCAGCACCTTGTTCAGCTGACGCACCTCATGGTAAGGAGTCTGAACGCCGTCCTCGACATCAATGTCGTTCACAATCTCAGCCAGTTGCGCTGCGTAGGGACGCATACCGAGAATTGCATTCTGGGCACGGCGGAACTTGGCGGCGCTGACCATCTTCATTGCCGACGTGATCTGCTGTGTGCTGCTGACCGACGCTATGCGGGTTCTTACTTCTTTCAGGTTAGCCATATTATAATTTTGAATTGAGAATTAGGAATTTCGAAATTCATTTTTCAAAATTCAGAATTATTTAGCGTATTTTCCACTCAGGTCGGCGGCAACGCGGCGCATCGTAGCAATGTCCTCGTCGAGCAGTTTGCCGGCCTTCAGATTGTCGAGCAATGCACGGTGGTTCTGACGCAGATAGAACAGATATTCCGTCTCGAAGTTACGCACCTTGTCGACAGGCACCTTCTGTATCAAGCCGTTGGTGCCGCAGAAAATGATGGCCACCTGCTCCTCGACGGGCATAGGCGTATACTGAGGCTGCTTCAGAATCTCAACGTTGCGCACACCTTTGTCGAGCACAGCCTTGGTAGCGGCGTCGAGGTCGCTGCCGAACTTCGAGAAGGCCTCAAGCTCGCGATACTGCGCCTGGTCGAGCTTCAGCGTACCGGCAATTTTCTTCATTGATTTGATCTGGGCCTTGCCACCCACGCGGCTCACCGAGATACCGACATTGATTGCAGGACGCACACCGCTGTTGAACAGGTTGGTCTCCAAGAATATCTGACCGTCGGTAATGGAAATGACGTTGGTCGGGATGTAGGCCGACACGTCGCC
>DBXH01000016.1:8194-11087 GCA_002309335.1 Bacteroidales bacterium UBA1217
CTGTGCAGGTAGAACACATCGCCCGGGTAGGCCTCACGTCCCGGCGGACGACGGAGCAGCAGCGAGACTTCGCGGTAAGCAACGGCCTGCTTCGAGAGGTCGTCGTAGATGACCAGCGCATTGCGGCCCGTGTCGCGGAAATACTCGCCGATGGCAGCACCGGCGAAAGGAGCGTAGAACTGCATTGCTGCGGGGTCGGAGGCGGTGGCGGCCACAACAATGGTGTAGGCCATAGCGCCCTTCTCCTCAAGGTTCTTCACCAGGTTGGCAACCGTCGAGCCCTTCTGTCCGCAAGCCACATAAATGCAGTATACCGGGTCACCGGCGTCGTAGAAATTCTTTTGGTTGATGATAGTATCGATGGCGATGGCGGTCTTGCCCGTCTGACGGTCGCCTATGATAAGCTCACGCTGGCCCCTTCCGATGGGAATCATCGAGTCGATAGCCTTGATGCCTGTCTGCAGAGGCTGCTCGACAGGCTGGCGGAAGATGACGCCGGGAGCCTTGCGCTCGATGGGCATATCGAACAGCTCGCCCTCGATGGGACCCTTGCCGTCGATAGGTTCGCCGATGGTGTTGATGACGCGGCCCACAAGCTGCTCGCCAACCTTGACCGAGGCGATGCGTTTGGTGCGCTTCACCGTGTCGCCCTCGTTGATGGTGTTGCTATCGGCAAGCATCACCACACCCACGTTGTCCTCCTCAAGGTTCTGCACGATGCCCTGCTCGCCGGTGGCAAACTCTACAAGCTCACCGCTCTGGGCGTTGTTCAAACCATAAATACGCGCAATGCCGTCGCCCACGGTGAGCACCTTGCCCACCTCCTCGAGCGAAACGTCGAGGTCGACATCTGCAAGTTGTTTCTTCAATATCGCCGATACTTCGGCAGGTTTTATCTCGGACATATATAATGTATTTTTATCAAAAATCTTTAACCTTTAAACTATAATCTATAACCTTTAACCTATAAACTATAAACTTTACCCCTTTACAACTTACTCTCATACACATTCTTGCTGAACTCTTTGCGCAGCTTGGCGACCTGAGTGCTCAGCGTGGCGTCGTACATATTGCCGTCGAACTCGACGCTGAAGCCGCCCAGAATCTCGGGGTCGACCGTCGTCGTCAGCTCGATGTCTTTCTTGGTATAGTTGCCAAGCCGCGTACGCACAGCGTCAAGCGCCTCGCCGTCGAGCTCGGTGGCAGTCGTCAAGTGCGACAGCACGATATTGTTGTGCTTGCGGTAAAGCTCTATAAACGAATTGGCTATACCTTTAAGGTTGACGGCACGGCGCTTCTTGACCACAAAAGCCAGAAAGAGTTTCGACACCTTCGACACATCGTTGCCGAACAGGTCATCCAATATCGCCACCTTCTTGCCTTCGCGTATGAAAGGGTTGGCAAACACCGTGTTGAGGATGTGGTTCTCGCAGCACACACGATACACCTCGCGCATATCGCGGTTCACCTCGTCCAGCACCTTCTCGTCGTTCGCCACCAGAAAGAGCGCCTTGGCATAATTGATATTTATTCTATAATCTTCCACAGGTTGTCAGTTATCAATTGAACTTGGCGTTTTCGAGTTCGCGGGTCACGAAACTATTGGCCTTCTCGCGGTCCGAAAGTTCCGATTTCACCAGCTTCTCGGCAATCTCGATGCTGAGATTGGCGATCTGGTTCTTCAGGTCGTGCATTGCCTTGAGTTTCTCATAGTTGATGTTCTCGCGGGCGTTCTCCACAATGCGGTCGGCCTCGACGGTGGCACGCTGGCGCGCATCCTCGATGATTTGCTCGCTGGTGAGGCGGGCGTTGCGCAGTATCTCGTCGCGCTGCACCTTGGCCTCCTTGAGCAGATCCTCGTTGTGAGCCTTCAGCTGAGCCATCTCAGCCTTAGTCTTCTCGGCGGCACCGAGAGCATCGTTGATAGCCTTCTCACGGTCATCCAAAGCCTTGAGAATCACCGGCCAGCCCCATTTCATCAGGATAAATACAAGTATGCCGAACGCTATCAGCATCCACACTATCACACCAAGTCCGGGACTTACTAAAGGATTGTTCATATCAATACTTTTATTTTCGTTTCTTTTAAAAGGCGTGATGCCGCAAGCCCATCGCCGGCGGCATCACACCAGCGTTTGCCGTCGATTAAAGCACTGCAAGCAAGCAGATAACCACTGCGAAGAAGGCAACACCTTCAACCAGGGCGGCAGCGATAATCATAGTGGTACGGATGGTTCCGGCGGCCTCGGGCTGGCGGGCAATACCCTCCATTGCACCCTGACCGATCTTACCGATACCCAAGCCGGCGCCTATGGCGGCCAAACCTGCACCGATACCGGCACCCAATACGCCTACGAATTTTGCTGCCTCGACAGACATTTCCAACAATGTTGACAATAATGACATAATACTTTATTTTTTATGTTAATACTATTTGTTTTTCGTCTTAATAACGAGATATGCAACGCATTACACACCTCCCCGTCAAAAGACAAGTAATGTGCAAAGTTACGGCTTTTTTTTGAATAAAAAAGAAAAAACGCCGATTATTTTTGCAATCCCGCATTATCGGCATTGAAATCAAGACTTTATCTTGCCTTTCCAACATTTCTGGCCACGCTTTCAGACCGCCCCAAAAACGGCCTTTTCCCGCTCCACCTTAACTCTATGGTAATCAAGGGTCAAACCATTACCAAAGTCTTACCAAAGTTTAACCAAACTTTTACTAAAGTTTACTGTAGTAAAGTTTAATAAAAGTTTCTAAAAAGTTTAGTAAAAATTTAAGTCGGAGGAGAGAGCGGAGAACGGAGAACGGAGAATACGACACACCCCACCGCTGTTTTGCCACGCACAAATCAGCTCTGCGGGACACACCCCGCCGCTGTGCGGCACC
>DBXH01000016.1:11148-87212 GCA_002309335.1 Bacteroidales bacterium UBA1217
CCCCGCCGCTGTGCGGCACCCCTCTCTAAGAGGGGAGGGCTGACGCGGTCGGAGAGCGGAGAACGGAAAACGGGGAGTTAGAGGACGATACGGATGAATGGGTGTTTGTAAAAATCTATGCTTCGAGCGGTGGTGGAAAAAGAAATACATAGGGGACACAACAGAAAAGCAAAAACAACGTTATGTATATTACTAATCTTAAACTAAAACCATAAACATCAACCATTTAACTCCACCCCCCTCACCCCTTAAAACCCTTCCAACCCTTAAAACCTTTATAACCTTTTAAACCTTCATAAATGAAACTCTTACATACGGCGGATTTGCATTTGGGTCAGATAATGTACCAGTATTATGACCGCGTGGACGAGCACGACCACTTCTTCGGACAGCTGAAGGGGTGGTGCGACGAGCACCGTCCCGACGCACTTGTGGTAAGCGGCGATATATTTGACATTCAGCAGCCTAGCGCGGCGATAAAAGCCTACTTCAACCGCCGTTTCGTGGAGTTGCACCAGAGGTTTCCCGATATGGCAATAGTGATAACCGCCGGCAACCACGACTCGGCGTCGCGCATCGAAGCCGACAGCGAAGTGTGGGGAATGTCGGACGTGAAGCTGGTGGGTTACGGTCCTGCGACCGATACGCTGGAGCGCGAAGAGGGTTGGCAGGATGCGTTTATAGTCGAGCTTGGAAGCGGATTCATTGTGGCTCTGCCGTTTATGTCGAGTTTCCGAAAAGAGGTGGTGCAGTCGATACTCGACCGCGTGGCGAGCCGCAACAGCGACGGGCGTCCGGTGGTGATGATGAGCCATCAGGCCGTTGGCGGCAGCGACTACACAGGTCACAGCGACATCGGCAACCTGCGTATGCTGACAGACGAGGATATGTGCAACGGCTATGACTATCTGGCACTTGGGCACATCCATCGACCGCAGACGATAGGGTTTGACCTTAACGACGAGAACAAGGAGCAGAGCACTTACGAGAGCGGCATAATGAGATATTCTGGCAGCGCGCTGCACGTGAGCTGCGACGAGCAATACCCCCACTCGGTGAGCCTTGTGGAGATTGAGAGAAGAGGCGGCGAAGTAAGGCTGCAACGACTGACAATCAACGAGCTGCGCCATTTCTACACATTACCCGAAACAGGCAAAGCGGCAGCACAATCGGCCGAGGAGGTCTTCCGCTTGGTCGACGAATTCTGCAAAACCAAAGGCAGCGGCTACATCCGGCTGAGGATCGACTGCCGGGCGGCGCTGCCAGCCGACTTTGTGCAGAAAATATACGACAAGCTTGAGGCTACGGGTAACGAGGTGAGATTCAACCCAAAAACCATCTGGGAGAACGGCTCGACAGAAGGCGATGAGAAAGAAAAGCCCGTCTTTGAACTTGCCGAACTGCAGCAGATGACCAACCCGCTGGAGTTTGTAAGGCAAGTTATAGACCAATATCCGGAGCTGGATATCAACGAATTGGAGCGAGACTTTGAGGAGATAGAAAAAGAGATGAAGAAAGGAGACTTGGCGAAATGAAGATACTTGAACTGCACCTGAGGAATATCGCGTCGATTGTGAAGGCCGACATCGACTTTGAAAACGAGCGGGGAATGATAGACCCCGACACCGGCAAGGCGGCACGTATGTTCCTGATTTTCGGCGACACCGGCACCGGCAAGTCGGTGCTGCTCGACGGCATAGCGATGGCACTGTTCGGCAAAACACCCCGCACCGAAGGAGTGGTGAACAAAAAGCAAAACACCTACATCAACGAGAGCGGCAACGAGGTGAATATCACAAGTATAGAACAATATACAAGGCTTGGCATCACCGAAAAAGACGACTGCTACAGCGAAGTGGTGTTTGTTGGCAACGACGGCATCGACTATCGCGCCAAGATGCAGCTCGGCGTGTCGAAGATGCGCAACGGCAGCTATAAAAACAAAAAGAAATGGTCGCTGAAAGCAGGTGGACAAGAGCCCGTTGAGGGCGAGCAATGCTGCAAGATGATAGAAGAGGCCATAGGGCTTAACTTCGAGCAGTTCAACCGGATGGCGATGCTGGCGCAAGGGCAGTTTGCAAGTTTCCTGTGCGGCGGCCGCGAAGAGAGAGCCGACATCCTTGAGAAACTGACCAACACATCGATTTTTTCCGACTACGGCAAAGCCATCAAGAGCCTGTTCGACAGCAAGAAAGAGGCCGCCAATCTGCTAAAGACCGCCTATCAGAAAGCCGACGAATATGTGATTTCGGACGATGAGGAGAAGCGACTCGAAAAACAGATGACCGACGAAGAGGCGAAAATGCTGGCAGCCGCGAAGAACAAGAAGGTGCTGAACGACAGGATAAACCTGGTAATCAAGATAGAAGACAACGAGAAGAAACATTCTATAGCCGCAGCTAAACTCGAGGAACTGGATGCCGAAAGCAAAAGCGAGGAGTATGCAACAAAGAAGGAACTCTGCAAAGACTGGGACGACACCGACGACATAAGAAAGACGATGAGCGACCTGATTGCCAACAATGAGACGCTAGGCAAAACAGAGAAAGAAGAGGAGACGCTGCGGTCGGAATTCGAGACACTCGAAGCTGACTTGATATGGCGCGAAGAGTCGCTGCAAGAGCGAGTTAAATCGACCGAAACGGAACAGAAGTGGATTGAGGAGAGACACGACAAGGATGCGTTGTACAGCGAGGCAAAGGTGATTTGCGCAGAATTGGAGCAATACAAGAAAGAGCGGAGCACCCTTGCGGGTATGAAAAAAGAGAAAGAAGAGGCAGAAAAGCAAGTCGCCCCGCTGACAGAAGCGCTGCAGAAAGCCGAGGAGAACAAAACGCTGTGCGACAAAACGGTAAAAGCCTCCGAACAGGCAATAGAAGAGTTGACAAAGCAGAGAGACGCGCTCGAACCGTCGAAGCTGGACGAAGAACTGCGGCGGCTTGGCAAGCTGAAACTGGCATTAGAGAAGCTGAAGAACGACTACAACACGTTGATACAGAAAAAGAAAGAACACCAAGACAAAACCACAAAACTCGGCGTGTTGGAAGAGAAAAAAGAGGAGATCGACAAAGCATTGAAGGCGGTGACAGAAGAGGCCGACAAAAACAAGACAGAATATGAGAAATCGCTGAAACGCTTTGCGGCGATAAATGCCAGTTTGGACGAGACTCTTGAAACGCTGCGTAACAAGATGGCCGAAGAGCATACCGACATCTGCCCATTGTGCGGACAAGATATCAAGAAGCCTTTGCTGACACGCGACGACTTTGCAGCACTGGTGTCGCCCTACTACGAAGAGCAGAAACAGGCAAAAGAGGCCTACGACCTCTCGCAGAGACAACTGACAGAGGTGAACAACACCGCCAGCGAACTGGAAGGACAAATCAAGACATTAAAAACAAACTATTTAGAAGACAAGGCATCCATAGAGGAACAGGAAAAGAACCTGAAGCCAAGGATGGAGATCGCCCAAATAGCGATGGAGGGCGACGTAGAAAAAGCTTTCGACGAAAAACTGCGGCAGAACGAAGCCGACGAACAGGCACTGCTGAAAAAGAAAGAGCAAGTGAGCCTCCTGCAAAATGGCATCAACGCAAAACTCGAAGAGAAAAAGCCACAGGACAAAGCATTGGCAGAAAGCATCGAGGCACTTGCCGCCGCCAAATCGAGAAAAGAGCAGAACGACAATAGAATCAATGAATTGGCATCGAAAATAGAGGCGATGACTCTTGATGCCGCGCAAACAAAGTCGAAACTGAACGAGAAAGTTGGAAAGCACTTCCCGATGTGGGCGGAAGAGACTGACGGTGTGAGCAGTAGGCTAAAGAAAGAGTCGGAAGAATACCTGAACAGAAAAGAGGGTCTGAGGAACGCCGTTGCAGCCCTAACGAGAGACAGAGAGCAGACAGAAGCGTTGAGGAATCTCAGTAAAACCATTGCCGGTAAGCATAGCGAATGGACTACGCCTATAGTCGCCAAAGAGCATAAAAGCAGCAATATAGCCGAAGAGTGGAACACACTTGCTGCACGCAACAGCGAGCTGGGCAGCACCCGCAAGAACTGCCAGGTGAATATTGAACAATGCGAAAAAGAACTGTCAGCTTGGAGAGCTGCAAGCGGGAAAGACAACGACTACCTGAAACGTCTGATGGCGATGCGCGATGACATTGCGGCAATGCGGCAGTATCTGACTGAGAAAGAGAGCGATCGCAAGAGCTGGACAAAGGCACAAGACGACGCTTTGGCGGAAATCGCCGAGGGCAGGAAAAGACTTGAACTTGGCGAGAGTGACGGCGTACCCGACAGAATAGAGATGGAAAAACAACGCGACGCCGAAGAGTTGGCCGAGAAAGCCGCAAACGCCTTGTATACAGAGGCAAAGACAAAACTCGACAGCAACAAGGAATATGAAGAGAAATCGAAAGAGGCAAAGACAGCATACGAGAAGGCGCAGAAAGAGAGCGACCACTGGTCGGTGCTAAACAAGCGTTTTGGCGGCGACCGGTTCAGGAATCTGGTGCAGACCTACATCCTCAGTCCCCTGCTGCAGAACGCCAATATCTACCTAAGCCAAATAACCGACAGATACACATTGACCTGCAGCGAAGACAACGAGCAGTTGTCGATACTCGTACTGGACCGCTACAACCGCAACGAGGTGCGCAGCGCGGCGGTACTGTCGGGCGGCGAGAAGTTTATGATTTCGTTGGCGTTGTCGCTGGCGCTGTCGTCGCTCAACCGTCCCGATATGAATGTGAACATCCTCTTTATCGACGAAGGTTTCGGCACCCTCGACCAGGAATGCCTAAGCAGCGTTATGTCAACGCTGGGCAAGTTGGGCGAGATGAGCGGTCAAGGCGGTCGCCGAGTGGGGATCATCTCACACCGCGAGGAGCTGCTAGGCTGCATACCCAACAAAATCAAATTGAGCAAGATTGGCGAAGGCCGCAGCAACGTCGAGGTAGTCTACGAGCCCTAAAGTTTTGTCACTCTAAATTTCTTTTACCACATTTTTTTATAAATTTTTATACAAATACAAATATTATTTGTATCTTTGCCATTCCGATTGTGCGGCCGAATTCCTGTCAATTTGGTAAAACACAATCAGTTAACCTATGTCAAACCGGCTGGCAGGAGCCACAATTTTTATCAAAACAATATCCTTATGGATTATAAAGATGTAAAACCGTTAGAGGATTTCGATTGGAGTGCCATCGATTCCAAGAGCGAGAAAAAGAACCAGGCTGAACTCGACCAGCAGTCGGCAGCTTATGAGAAAACCTTCAACCAATTCACAGAACAGGAAGTCATCGAAGGCACAATCGTTTCCATCAGCGACCGTGAGGCCGTTGTGAACATTGGATTCAAGTCTGACGGTGTAATCCCGGCATCGGAGCTTCGCTACAACCCCGACCTGAAAGCCGGCGACAAAATTGAGGTTTACGTAGAGAGTCAGGAAGACGCCAACGGCCAGCTGCTGCTTTCGCACAAGAAAGCTCGCATCCTGAAGTCGTGGGAGCGCGTGAACCAGGCCTACGAGAGCCAGGAAATCATTACCGGTTACGTCAAGAGCCGCACCAANNNNACCGTGTTCGACAACATCGAGGCCTTCCTGCCCGGTTCGCAGATCGACGTTAAGCCCATCCGCGACTACGATGTCTTTGTCGACAAGAATATGGAATTCAAGGTTGTCAAGATCAACCACGAGTACAAGAACGTCGTTGTATCGCACAAAGCCCTTATCGAGGACGAGATCGAGGCTCAGAAGGCCGAGATCATCAGCCACTTGGAGAAGGGTCAGGTGCTCGAAGGCGTCGTTAAGAACATCACCAGCTACGGTGTGTTCATCGACTTGGGCGGCGTGGATGGTCTTATCCACATCACCGACCTCAGCTGGGGCCGCATCACCCACCCCGAAGAGATTGTCCACCTCGACGAGAAGATCAACGTCGTTATTCTGGACTTCGACGAGGCCAAGCGTCGTATCGCCCTCGGTCTGAAGCAGCTCACACCTCATCCGTGGGATGCTCTCGACCCGAACTTGAAAGAAGGCGACCACGTTAAGGGTAAAGTCGTTGTCATTGCCGACTATGGTGCATTTGTTGAGATCGTTCCCGGTGTCGAGGGTCTGATCCACGTCAGCGAGATGAGCTGNNAGCTGGAGCCAGCACCTGCGCAGCGCACAGGACTTTATGAAGGTTGGCGACGAGGTAGAGGCCGTAATCCTCACCCTCAACCGCGAGGAGCGCAAGATGAGCCTCGGTATCAAGCAGCTTATGCCCGACCCGTGGCTGGCCATCGCCGAGAAATATCCTGTGGGAAGCAAGCACACCGCTACTGTCCGCAACTTCACCAACTTCGGTATCTTCGTAGAGCTTGAGGAAGGCGTTGACGGTCTTATCCACATCAGCGANNNNCGCCGAGTTCACCAAGATTGGCGACAAGATTGACGTCGTAGTCCTCGAAGTCGATGCCGACAACCGTCGTCTGAGCCTCGGTCACAAGCAGCTTGAGGAGAATCCTTGGGATGTCTACGAGAGCATCTTCACCGTTGGTTCCGTACATCAGGGTACCATCGCCTCGATGAACGACAAGGGTGCCACCGTCACACTGCCTTACGGTGTTGAAGGTTTCGCTCCTATGCGTCATCTCGAGAAGGCCGACAAGAGCAAAGCAAAAGTCGGTGAAGCCCTTGATTTCAAGGTTATCGAATTCTCGAAAGAGAACAAGAAAATCATCGTCTCGCACACCCGCGTCAACCAGGATGCCGTTGAAGGCGAAAGCCATACCGACGAAGAGGCAAAGAAAGAGCGCGCCACCAAGAAGACCGTTAAGAAAATCAACGATACTCTTGAGAAGACCACTCTGGGCGACCTCGATGTGTTGGCCAACCTGAAAGAGGAGCTTGAAAAAGCTGACGAAGGCGACAAATAAAAAATACTCATAATATGGGTGCAGGGCCGCAAATTTGCGGCCCTGCTTTTTTGTTTAACATTTTTTAACATTATTTTTTTACAGCGGAAAGTGCTTTTTTTGTGACTATATATAATGAAAAAGGAAAAAAGGCGTTATATAAAATTAATAATTCGGAATAAATAGCATAAATTAATACAATATATAACTGATAATAAATAATTTATAAGATATGAAAAGAGCATTATTCTTGACAGCAATGGTTTTATGCCTGGCGGTAATTGCCAAGGCCCAGCCGAACCCGAACTGTATCGGATTGAAAAATCCTACCAATTTCACCCTGACTGGTAATCACTTTGAGAAATGGACAGGATATACAGGATCAAAAAATTCTATTTTAAGTACCTGTACCGGTGTGGAAGGCGGAACATACGGCGCTCCCATTCAGGCAGCCGATTTGGAGGCTGTAAACAACACTAATGGCTGTAGCATCACCCTTTATCAAGATCCTAACGCCCGTACCAACTCGAGGGATATACATAACCAGTCGGATGGTACAAGGCAGTTTGTTATCAAAGGCCCCGGCTATGACCCTGAGACAATGAACCGTCTGTCATATCTGCCACCCGACACATCGTTTCACAGCTCAATACGTCTGGGCAACTATTGCGGTAGTGCCGGAGCAGAGAAGCTGACATACGAAATACGAATAATGCCCGAGAACGCTATGCTTACAATCTGGTTTGCACTGTCGCTGCAAAACGGTAAGCACAGCACCAACCAGAATCCAGAGTTCGTTATTATGGTGGAGAAGAACATAGGTACCACCGCCAACCCCAACTGGCAACCCCTTGCCCACGACACATTGTGCTACATACGTCCTACCCCGGGTTCTACATTTTCTGCCGCCGATGGCGACACAGCATTCCGTGCCGGTGCTTCGGGAGCCCCACTAACATCGAGTTCAACAGCATCTTCCGGACACAACCTCTACCTCCCCTGGCGTAAGGTTATGATTAACCTTTCGGACTATACCTATCAGACGGTGCGCCTTAGAATAACCGCAGGCGACTGCTCGCAGAGTGCCCACTACGCTATGGCATATATCGCCGGCGACTGCCAATCGAAAGACCTTCAAGCAACCGGATGTGCCGCAGGCGAATCGAACAACGTCACCGTTATCAAGGCTCCCAAGGGCGCAATCAGCTATGCCTGGTACCGCAGCAAGACCGGCCAGCTGCTGGGCGACGCTCAGAAAAATATGAACAATTATGTGCCAATTGAAGGTGTCAACACCGACAGTCTCGGTGTGACACTCGACCAATTCCGCAACGTTAACACCAATGCCGTCATCGACCTGAACACCTTTATGTGTATAATGAGCACCAAGATGAACGACACCAAAATTGTGCAATCGAAAATCTATACCGACGTAGGAAACACCAAGCCCGTTCTGGTTGTCGACAGCGCCCTGAACTGCGACGCAGGTATCACGATGTGGGACTACAGCTACGCACCTTACACACAGAACAACGAGGCAAACGAGGTGGACACTAACCTGACGGTGTGGGAGTTCTACACCTCTTATCCTCCCACGCCCGCTACACTTGTAGGCACCTACACCGGCGGTCACGCCACTCATTATTTTGACCAGCCGACCTCAGGCAACACGCACTACAGCGTGAAGGTGCGCAGCTCGGCAGCCAACACCACCTGCTGGAATGAGAAGACCGTGGAGATCCGCACCATAAAGCGCCCCGTGCCTTCGACCATAATAAGCAAAGACCTCAACACTCTGTGCAAGGGCGACACAATTTATATCACCGACCTTACACCGGGTTCGACATTCCACCGCTGGTATTTCTCGAACAATGACACCTCATTTACCGTGGATGGCTCGACGGCGGCAACACGACTTATTCTTGACACCACTACACGTGTCACCCTGCTGACCAGAAGCCGTTCGTTCTTCAGGGCCGACACCACCGGAGACGGTCTTGTGGAGGATGTGTACTGCTACTCAGACACCACATTCGACATCGTTGTCGGACAATTCCCGAAACTGACCGTGATGGGCGACACCATAGTGTGCAACGGAGACCAGTCGAATGTTACCGTACAGAGCGACGTTGCCAACTGCACATACAACTGGTATCAGGTGTATGGAGGCAACACGCCCGTAGTGGAGAACAATCCCAGCCTTGCAACAGCTCTGACCCAAGACCGCACATACTATGTCAAGGTAGTGAGTCCGTTCGGATGCACCTCGTGGGACAGCATCAACCTATATCTTGTAAAGCCCGACTTGAGAGTGAAGGACAACAAGGACAAGATTTGCACAGGCGACTCAACCTACCTCATTGCCGGTAGGGCTGCCTACTTTGACTGGACATCCAATCCGCCCGACCCCGATCTGGAAGGCCAGAGCACCAATGACTCCATCAAAGTTATGCCAAAAGTGACGACCGTTTACAGCGTGGTCGGACACGGCACCAACGGCTGCGGCGCAACAGCGTTGACACAGAAAATTACGGTGTACCCCTACCCGATTATGCAGGTGCAGCTGACTCCCGACTATATCGATTCGGAGAATCCATCGGTACAGTTCTCCGACCTCTCTGAATACGGCACCAGCTCGCTGTGGAATTTCGGCAACGGCAACACCTCGACAACTCGCTCGGTAGTGTTCACCTTCACCGACTTGAGCCAAGACTCTATCCTTATCACTCTCGTCACCGGCAACGCCATCGGATGCACCAATGACACTTCATTCTATGTACCCGTCGGCATCTTCGCCGTGTGGTTCCCCAACGCTTTCACTCCGAAACTGGAGACCAACAACATCTTCAAGCCCTTCACAGCCAACACACTTGAGGACTATGAGCTGCGCATCTTCGACCGTGGCGGTGCACAGGTATTTATGACCAACGACATTGAAGAGGGCTGGGACGGCACCTACAAAGGTCAGGAGTGCAAGCAGGGCGCTTACGTCTACATTGCCACCTACCGCAGACAAGGCGTTGAGAGACTGATGTCGCAGAAAGGAACTTTAACCCTCTTGAGATAAGATTTAGAAATTAATGTAAGTTGTTTTTGTGTAGTTAAATGAAGTTAAGAGGGAGTTAAAGGACAAATATAATGAATAAAAAAAGACTATATATTATGAAAAGACTCAAAACGATAATTGTAGCAGCCGTTTGCCTATGCTGTGGGAGTTTGGCCAATGCACAGCCGAACCCGAACTGTATCGGATTGAAGAATCCCACCAACTTTACCCTGACCGGTAATCACTTCGAGAAATGGACAGGATACACGGGAGCAAAAAACGCTGTACTTAGCAACTGCACAGGTTTGGAGGGTGGAACATACGGCGCTGCCATTCAGGCTGCTGATTTGGAAGCTGTAAACAACACTAATGGATGCAACATTACCCTTCATCAAGATCCTAACGGTCGTACTAACTCGAGAGATATTCATAACCAATCGGACGGTACGCGTCAGTTTGTAATCAAAGGACCCGGTTATGACCCTGAGACTATGAACCGTCTGTCGTATCTGCCGCCAGACACATCGTTCCATAGTTCAATACGTCTTGGTAACTATTGCGGTAGTCACGGTGCTGAGAAACTGACCTATGAAATCCGCATTCTGCCTGAGAACGCTATGCTTACCATCTGGTTTGCATTGTCGCTGCAGAATGGACAGCATTCAGACCAAGACAACCCTGAGTTTGTGATTATGGTTGAGAAGAACACTGGCACAACCGCCAACCCCAATTGGGTACCCCTTGCCCACGACACATTGTGCTACATACGTCCTACCCCGGGTAGTACACCAACAGCTGCACACGGCGACACAGCATTCCGTATCGGTGCGACAGGCGTTGCTATGGGACCTTCTTCAAACGCCTCATACGGACATAACATTTACCTGCCTTGGCGTAAGGTTATGGTGAACCTTTCGGACTACACCTATCAGACGGTGCGCCTAAGAATGACGGCAGGTGACTGCTCGATGAGTGAACATTACGCTATGGCATATATCGCCGGCGACTGCCAGTCGAAAGACCTTCAAGCCACCGGATGTGCCGCAGGCGAATCGAACAACGTTACTGTCATCAAGGCTCCCAAGGGCGCCATAAGCTATGCCTGGTACCGCAGCAAGACCGGCCAGCTGCTGGGCGACGCTCAAAAGAATATGACCAACTACGTACAGATTGCCGATGCTACAGCCGACAGCCTTAATGTGACCCTTGACCAGTTCCGCAACGTAAACAACGGCTCAGTAATTGACTTGAACACATTTATGTGTATAATGAGCACCAAGATGAACGACACCAAGGTTGTGCAATCGAAAATCTATACCGACGTAGGAAACACAAAGCCCGTGCTGGTTGTTGACAGCGCCTTGAACTGCAATGCCGGTATAACGATGTGGGACTATAGCTACGCTCCCTACACACAGAACAACGAGGCAAACGAGGTGGACACCAACCTGACGGTATGGGAATTCTATACCTCAAATCCTCCTACGCCCGCCACACTTGTAGGCACCTATACTGGCGGTCACGCCACTCACTATTATGATCAGCCCACCCCTGGCAACTCACGTTACAGCGTAAAGGTGCGCAGTTCGGCAGCCAACACCACCTGCTGGAACGAGAAGACCATAGAAATACGCACCATCAAAGCACCGCAACCCAGTATGCGTCTGCTGAGAGACAGCCTATGCGAAGGCGACACCGTGATTGTGTTCAACCAAACACCTGGAGCCGCCTACAACGAATGGACTTTTGTGAGCGGCAACGACACTGTAAAGAAAATAAACACCATACCGAGCAACAGCTTTAGAGTAGATTCGGTGTCTGTTATTTATCTGCGTACAAGGAACAATGTACACTATATGGAGGACACCAACCTTGACGGCACCTTGGACCCCGTATACTGCTATGTTGACACTAACATAGTGGTACACGTGGACGAATACCCCGACCTGGTTGTTATCGGTGACACAATAGTATGCAACGGTACCCAGGCCATTGTAAACGTATCATCGCAAAATCCGCAGACCCAATACGACTGGTATACCTCGATGAGCAGCAACAACCCGCTGCAAAGCAATACGGCAACGTTGACGACGATGCCCACACACGATATTAGATACTATGTGAAGGCCACGAGTCCGTATAACTGCCGCTCGTGGGACAGCATAAACATCTATATTGTCGACCCAAGACTCGAAGTTCCAATAACAGAAATGTGCGAGTTCGACCAAGTGAAGTTATATGCATCGAATGCTTACAGCTACACTTGGACCTCGATGCCCGACGACCCGTCGATGAATGGTCAAACGACGAACGACACTCTTATTGTATCGCCTCACACTACAACGACCTACACACTGACAGGACATGGTATGAACAACTGCTCGGCAACACCGTTGACACAGACCATCACAGTGTACCAACATCCAGTGCCGACATTTGAGATGAGTCCTAGATTTGTTGATTCTGAAGAACCTGTGGTGACCTTCCGCGATATATCACCAGGCTCGACATACACACTTTGGAATTTCGGCAACGGCAACACCTCGACCGATAAGCAGATACGCTATACATTTACCGACCTGAGCGAAGACTCAATACTTGTAGGCCTTACTACAGGCTCGGGCGGCGAGCTGGGTTGTACGAGCGACACCTCTTTCTACATTCCCGTCGAGCTCTTTGCTGTGTGGTTCCCCAACGCCTTTACACCTGAGGAAAGCACTAACAACAAGTTCTTCCTGTTCACACACAACGAATTGGAGTACTTCTCGTTCTACCTGTTCGACCGCAGAGGCAGCCAGATACTCTACACCACCGACCAAGACTTTATATGGGACGGTACTTACAAAGGCAAGCCTTGTCCCACTGGAGTGTATGTATACACCTGCACCTACCGCCGTCCCGGCACCACCGACATTGTAACCCGACGAGGAACCGTGACACTGCTGAGATAGGCAGTGATGAATATGTCTCCAGTCGAGATATTAAGAAAATACTGGCACTACGATAGTTTCCGGCCACTACAGGAGGATATAATCAATTCTGTACTGGCCGGAAACGATACGTTGGCACTGCTGCCTACCGGTGGCGGCAAATCGATATGCTACCAGATTCCTGCATTGAGCAAAGACGGTATAACACTGGTGGTGTCGCCACTTATAGCACTTATGAAAGATCAAGTGCAACATCTATGCTCAAAACGGATAAAGAGCCGCTACATAACGTCGGGGATGGCGAAGAGAGAAATAGAGACCATCCTGAACAACTGCATATACGGCGATATCAAGCTGCTGTATGTATCGCCCGAAAGACTCAACAGCCGCACATTCATAGAGCATCTGATGCAAATGGATGTAAGCCTGATAGCTGTTGACGAGGCCCACTGCATATCGCAATGGGGCTATAACTTCAGACCTCCGTACCTAGAGATAGCCCGAATAAGGCAATACCATCCCAAAGCACCCGTGATAGCCCTAACCGCAACGGCGACTCCCGAAGTGGTGAACGATATTCAGACGAAACTGGAGTTCCGCAACGGGAAACTGTTCAAGAGTAGTTTTTTGCGACCACGTCTGTCGTACAGTGTATTCAACGAGCAGGACAAGCAAGGCAGACTGCTGCGAATAATAAAGAATGTAGGCGGCAGTGGAATTGTGTATGTACGCAACCGGCGGCGCACCATAGAAATTGCCAATCTACTTAACGACCACAATATACCGGCAGCAGCTTTTAACGCAGGCATAGCACAAAAAGAGCGTGACGAGAGACAGAAAGCGTGGCAGAAGTCGAACAATGGCGTAATGGTAGCCACAAATGCCTTCGGAATGGGTATCGACAAGCCCGATGTGCGTTTTGTAGTGCATCTGGATATGCCTGAGTCGCCCGAGGCCTATTTCCAAGAAGCAGGTCGTGCCGGTCGCGACGGGAAGCAAGCCTATGCCGTACTGCTGTATCAAGACGGTGATTTGGAGAGAATGCACGAAAGTATGGAACGTGATTTTCCTCCGCTGAACTATATAAAGAATGTCTATAATGCCATCTGCAATTACTATCAAATCCCTGTAGGTTCGGGTAAAGACAACCGATTTGAATTTGAAGCGGAAAAAATATGCCACAGTTACAATCTTGACATCTACACTTTTTTCAGTGCATTAAAATTCCTTGAACGAGAGGGACTTATAGCGCTTCCCGAACACAACGAGCTGCAATCCAAACTCCTAATAACAATAGACAAAGAGGAACTATACCGCTTCCAGATGTCGAACAATGATGCAAACAATATTTTAAGCGTCATGCTGAGGCTCTACGGCGGACTGTTTACAGACTACACCTCGATAAGCGAGACACTTATTGCAAACCGATGTGGAATGAGCGAAACTCAGGTATGCAACCATTTGAGAGAGCTGAACCGGCTGCAGATGATTGACTACCAACCTAAAATGCTGCGACCGCCAATAGTTTTTTGCTCGCAACGAATAGACATTAAAGACCTGCATATCAGCGACAAAAACTACAAAGAGCTAAAAGACTCTGCTTGGAAACGCCGCAAAGCACTGATAGACTACGCCACCAACAACAGCGAATGCCGCAGCCAACAATTGCTTAGATACTTTGGAGAGAGCACTTCGGCCGAATGCGGTGTATGCGATGTTTGTCTGGCAAAAAAGAAAAACTCCGATGTACAATTAGACAGCAAAATAAAAGAAGAATTGAGGCAAGAATCATTGAACATCAAACAGCTAAGTGAACGCATGCCACAGATTGACACAGAACTCCTATCGAACACGGTAAGAAAAATGCTAGACAGAGGCGAACTGAAGATGGATCAAGATTTCCGTATTAGTTGTTGCAATTCAAGATAAAGCCGTGACAAAGGCAATCCCATAACATTATAATAACAGCCTTCGATTCGCTCCACCCCTATCATTCCTATCCATTCCTGTATGCCGTATGCACCAGCCTTGTCAAAGCAACTGTTTTGGTCGACATAATGAATAATGTCAGCATCGCTGAGCGGACGAAATATCACATCTGTTTTTTCGGTAAAAGCAACCTGACGTCCTGCACTTTTAAGACAGACGCCAGTATAGACGGTATGCCTGTCGCCAGAGAGTGAGTGCAAAGTATTGATGGCCTGTTCGCGATTATGCGGTTTGCCAAGCACCTCTCCCCGATGCGCCACAATGGTATCGGCAGTGACGAGGACCTCATCATCGCCAAGCGGCTGAGAATAGCCTTTGGCCTTGAGCAACGCCAATCCTACCGAAATAAGTTCTACAGGAGTGTCAGGTTCTACAACCTCGTCGACATCAATGTCGACAAAACGGACAGGAAAGCCCAACTGAGACAGCAACTGGCGTCTTCTGGGCGACTTTGAAGCCAATAGAAGAGTGTGCACTGGAATAAGATTAAAAGTCACCCACGCGTCCGCCGGTGGGTTTAGAAGCCTGCGACTCCTTTTTGCCAGCCTTGAAATTCATTTCCATCGCCACCTTGCCGTAAGCATCATATAGCACCCAGCGGCCATCCTTCTCTCCATTGACGAAAGAGCCCTGTTCCTCGACCTTGCCGGCACTGTTGTAGCGCTCGTACTTGCCGTGCCATACGCCGTTCTTGTAGTTGGCACGTGATTCGACCTTGCCGTTTGCAAAATAGCGGACCTCCTCGCCATCCTTCTCATCGGAGGCATAGTGCATTACATAGCGCGGACGGCCATCGTCGTAGAACCCTTTCCACTCGCCGTCCTTCATTCCCTTGTGGAACGAGCCCGTATAGTCGATATGGCCATCTTCATAGAAGGATGTCCATACGCCTTCCTCTCTGTTTGCCACATAGTTGCCTTCGTGGAGTTTGCGTCCTGACTCATAATATGTAATCCACTTACCTGACTTGTCACCATTGACAAAAGGGCCCTCACGCCACTTCTCGCCAGTCTCATAATAATAAGTCCACGTGCCTGTCTCGACACCATTGTCATAATTGCCACGAATGCCAAGTTTGCCGTTGGTGCGCCAGTAGAAGAGCCATTCGCCCTGCTGATTGCCAGCTTCGAGGCGCCCTTTCATATCAATATAGCCCTTTTCGGTCCACCACACAGCTGGACCGCTAAGTTCGTTGTCCTTGTAAGTGCCTTCAAATTTCTTCTTGCCGTTTTCGTGCCATTCGGCAGTAGCACCTTGCTTTAAGCCATTGACAAACACAATCTGATCCTTCTGCTTGCCGTTGGAATACCACGACTTGTATGTGCCGTGTTTGTGTCCGTTAACGACTGCCACTTCACTTTTTAGATTACCATTCTGGTACCACTCGCGCGAAGTGCCGTTGGAATGGCATTCCTCGGCACACTTGGAGCCATCGTCGTAAAATACTTTCCATATACCCACCTTTTGACCGCGGTCATTGTAGGTGCCCTGCTGGTAAATCTTGCCATTGCGGTGCCACCAAGTCCAATTACCTGTGCGGACACTGTCGTCGGTCATCATACCTTCGACAGCGGTCTTTTGGTGCTGGTCGTCATAGAATTTCTGGTAACGGACCTGAGCGTTGAGCTGCATAAAAGAGCAGCATAAAAGAAGAACTAATATCTTTCTCATTTTAATCATAGTAAGCACTAATAATTCGATTTATTCTACTTGCCTGCAAAAAATATGTCTCTAGGCAACAAATACAATCTTTTAAACCTACTCACTGTAAACAAATTGAATTCGTATAGGATTGCCCGATGTTGCCGCATTACTGAATCCATTGATGACCGTGCGGGTTGCCGACGAGCGGCGTCCGTTGAGGACCAATAACGTACCTAGATCCATACCACTCTTGACAAGTTTCTGGAAATGCTGAGTTACACGAATCCGGTAACAGCCGTTAGTAGAGTTGTATTTACCATCGAATCCCGAACTAGTGTAGGTATCATAGAGGTCAGGAATATCAACCACACTGCCGTCATTAAAGCACTTAAAGGCGATAATTCTTTCAGGCTTGTCGTCGGGGGCGATATCGGCCACAGGCATCAGCAGTTCAGCATAATGAATAACAGCATAGGGGTGCTGCTGTCTAAACTGCTGAACGAAAGCGTTGAAATTGACGCGGATATTGGTGCCGCCCATCGGAGAGATATAGAGGTAGCGAGAGCCGTCTATCGAGTCGCCGGTATTGGTATTGAACGTTGATAGAATGCCAGCAAAGTTGTTTTTATACTGGTTGAAATGCGGCGCCGAATTCGACACCACAAAATCGTAGGTGCGGTTGCTTTGCTGGTCGGCATTGGTATAGGTATAATAGACACGGAGCCGTGTATTTGCGGCGGCGAGGTTGAATGTAGCGATGACCGGTGAGCCGTCGTTGACGATGCGAACCCGAATACCCTTGACAGCCTGCACAAACGCTTCCGAAGACTCGTAATTATGATTGTCTATCAAAGAGATGAAGTTCTCGCCCAAAGGCATTTTGGCAACCACTGTATCGTTTTCCAAAACGCGAACAACACCATCGAAGAAACAGGTGTTTGTAACGGGTAATTCATCGTTGGCATAGTAGGCAGTGTCTTTCAACGGACTTTCCGCTAACTGGTACACTTCGAAATGAAGGTCCCTATAACCTTTTGAGTCAGAGGCGTACGGAAAAATCTCAGATATTGAAAAAGAGAGAATAACTGAATCGATATGCGTATATTGGTCGAACGCCACATTATCATCATTGGCGGTTGTAATCTGAGTATAGAATATGCCCTCCGACGAACCGAAGACCGGGTCGCTATAGCAGCCAACCAGCACATTGGAAAGACCCGATGTAAGAAGCGTGTCATCAAAGACCGTTATGGCAGTACCATAGGCGGTGTCGACAATGCCGTTATAGAGCGTAGCGGGGTCCTGTAATGCAACACCGAGGTCTGATTCTTTCTCCGTGCAGGCTCCAAACAAAGCCAAAACACATAAAGACAATAAAACAAAAAACTTGTTCCTAAACATATTTGACAAAATCATATATCCATTCACCCTTAATCATTTATATATTTTCAATTATTAATGTTGCTTCCTATCACAGTATCGTACAATTTGTTGATTTGCTCATAAAATTCTGTCTTGTCGGGATTATACTCAACGATATGGCGTTTGTTTTCGCGAGCGAATGCCACCAATTCCGGGTTGGCATTGGGCGAAGCAATGACGATACCGTGAGCGTAAGTGATGGCAGCCTTGGTAAGCGTCATATAGTCAAGGTTTTCAAACAATCTTAAATCTTTCGCTGTAGCACCGTCGACCTTGAGTTTGCGTTCCATATCGGGGCCGAAGTCGCCCTTGAAAGCATCATCGGTGATAGAGAAAACCGTCTTGGTGCCCGAGAAGAAAGCATTCTCTTTGTTGATTCGGCGTAGATAGAAAGGAATCATACATGAAAACCACCCTGTGAAATGAATGAGGTGTGGCTGCCAAGCGAGTTTACGGACAGCCTCAAGTGTACCTCGTCCGAAGAAAAGGATACGCTCATCGTTGTCGGGACTAAACTTGCCCTTGTCGTCATAAAAACCTTTATGACGAGTAAAATATTCCTCATTGTCAATAAAATACACCTGCATACGGGCCGAGGGAATGGATCCAACCTTGATGATAAGCTGATGGTCAGCATTGTTGACAATAAGATTCATACCCGAAAGGCGGATAACCTCGTGGAGTTGGTTTTTACGTTCGTTGACGTCGTTGAAACGTGGCATAAAAACACGTATCTCACGCCCTTTTTCCTGAGTAAACGCTGGTAGGTAGCGTCCAATATATGAATTTTCGGTCTCAGGCACAAAAGGCATAATCTCCTGATTGACAAAAAGTATTCTTCCCTTTCCCATAATTTTAGAGCATTATATATCCATTGCAAAGTTACGAAACTTTGAGGAATTGACAAAATTTATTTTACCAAATTATAATTTTTTGAATTCAATATTAACATTTTATACAGAAAAAGTTTCATTGATTTCTATCATTCAAAAATTTTTCGTAAATTTGCCAAACGAAACAAATGTGTCATTGCGTTATAACATACTTATTTTCAAGAAAATATTATACTTTTAACATTTCAAGACAACCAAAATGTCAGACAAATACAAATTCACAGACTCGGACAAAGCATTCCTGGCTAAGGCAGAACAATATTGCGCTGCCAACGAGCAATGCCGTACTGCGGTGAAGGAGAAACTGCTGGCTTGGGGTGCCGATAGAGAAGTGGCCGGTCATATAATCAATTATCTTGTAGACAACAACTTCATTGACGAAGCACGCTATTGCAAAATCTATTGTGAATCCAAACTACGGCTTCAAAAATGGGGCCGCATCAAGATCAACTATATGCTGCGCGGAAAAAGAATTGACAACAAAATAATTGCAACCGCATTACAGGAAATCGACAAGGAGCAATACCGCGAAACGCTGAAAAGTCTGGCAGAGAGCAAATTGGAAACTCTGGTTGAGAGCGACCCCTACAAACGCAAAGCTAAACTAATCTCTTTTCTTGCTTCGCACGGATTTGAGACCAACGAAATTCAAGAGGCAATAGCAGATTTCAATTTCACAGAGCAACTATAAAACAACAACATAACAGATTATGACAAAAAAAATACTTTTATTGGCAGCTTTAGCTATTATGGTATTACCTATGGCAAAGGCAGAACAAGAAAACACTACAGCTTTAACAAGCGACAGCACCGACACCCCAAAGGGCGTATGGACAACATCGTCGACACCTGCCCTCAAGATAGGTGAATTCATCTACCACAACTGGTCAGCCACCGGCAACTCGCAGATAGACATCACCGGAACATTCTTCGGCAACTACAAGTACACCCATCCGAAATTCGTATGGGACAATATCGCCGACCTCGCCTACGGTTATGCTTGGCAAGACCTCGACAACTCGGCCGAGGACACTGCGGGAGGCCGCTTCGAGACTCGCCGCAAGAGCAACGACAAGATTGACCTTACATCCGCTCTTTCATGGAAAGCCTACAAGGACTGGGGCGCCAGCTTCACAGCCAACTTCAAGTCACAGTTCGGCAAGGGCTACACCTACGAAGGCATCGGCTACAACGCCATCGCCACAGAGGTGTCGAGCTTTATGGCTCCTGGTTATCTGACCACCGCACTGGCTTTCGAATTGAAGAAAGAAAACTGGTCAGTATCGCTGTCATTCTTGACCGGTAAGACGACATTCGTCTACAATGATTCGCTAATTGCCCACGAGCACACATACGGTGTCATACAAGACAATCCCAACTACGACATCACTGACCCATCGACCTATACACACGCATATTTTGCTCTCGGTTCTTATGTCAAGGCTATGTATCTGAAGAAGGACATCCTTCCGAGTCTTGACCTCTACGCTCGCGCCGAGCTCTTCTACGACTACAAGAAACCCAAGAATATGGCTTGGGGCGACAATATGGCCACCGATTCAAAATATGCGCTTGCCGAAGGTGAGCAGTGGACCGACCTGCAGAACTTCAACTGGATGAAGAAGCGCGGCTTCGAGACCGACCTCGACTTCGAACTCAAACTCGACTATCGCTTCTCGAAACACATCTCGGCCAACTTCGCTCTGAACCTGAAATGGGATACTGACTTCAGCGGTATGGGCAACTGGGGGCACTGGCAGATATATCAGATGGCCGGTGTTCAAGTCTTTTTCAACTGGAAGACTCCCAAGGATAACTAAGAGCTACTTAGTATAATGAAAAAGGCGGCACTTGCCGCCTTTTTCATTATACTATTCAAAGAAGAAATGGCATCGCGAGGCGTAGCGAAGACCGATAAGCTGAACCGCCGAGCCTTTGTTGATGGCTATCTGCAAGCGTCCCGTTACGGATACGGTGAGTAAAATGTTGCCCATACGCACATCGCTGTAGTGGCGGCAGATACCCGAAATATCCTCAAAACGGTCGTTGCTACCTATGCGCCACTCAATCTTAACTTTAAAACGACGACCGGCACGGAGAGTCTCGAAATCATCATAATTTATATTCAAATCGGCATTGCCGTAGCTATCTATTCCAGTAACCATAGCCACCAGCTCGTTGCCGTCGAGCTGCGCCTGTGGCTGCACACGGCGGCGCAGAGGCTCACACGACACACCTAACTGAGACAGAGCCATACCCGACACAAGCTGCCGTACAACATCACAGTACAAATCGCGTGCGAGGAACGAGAATGAACGCAACGACTCAGGCGGAACCAATTCAACAACCTCGTCGCAAGCATCATCGAGCGACTGCTCCAGCAGTTTGCGATCGCTACAAATAATGTATTGGCCTTTATATGAAACCAACAAAGGTTTGGCAAACCCTGCCTGACGCCCGTCAACCTGCATCCTGTCGCACCCTACATCGACGATATGGACCGTGCCTTCAGGAAACGAAGAACAGCCATAGCGGATAATGCCGATAGTGGTAGCCGGGTCGTTCCACATCTGCGTATGGCTGAGGTCAAGAATCCGTACGCCGGGAATCAGCGAGCAGAGCCTTCCCTTCACCATAGCGGCAAAAAAATCACGGTTCCCCCAATCAGTGGTAAGTGTAACAATAGGTTCGTCCATTCCAAAGATGCTTTTAAATGCTTATATTTCAAAAAAATAAAAGAAACTCTGTTCATTTTATCCAATTTGCAAATTTACGAATATTTTTTCAACACCAGCAAAAAAGGCAATAAAAAATCGGCCTGGCTCCGCAGTACAGTGATTCCAACCATCTACACCGCGCAGGGCAATAAGGTGAAGAAACTGGCACTGAGGTAAGACACAGTAAAAGTACACTCTCCATTTATAAAAAAAAGTGTATCTTTGTACATCGGTGTCCAGCAGACACAGATAAGTTATTTATTGTATAATCAAAAAATTACACGATATATGTCACTCCTATCCATACGCAATTTGCACGCCTCTATAGGCGACCGCGAGATACTTAAAGGCGTTAATCTGGAAATAAACAAAGGCGAGGTGCACGCCATTATGGGCCCCAACGGCAACGGCAAGAGCACCCTTGCAGGCATCATCGCCGGCAACCCGAAATATACTGTTACCGAAGGCGAAGTGATATACAACGGCAAGAACATCCTCGACCTGCCCGTCGACGTGCGCGCCAACGAAGGCATCTTTCTCGGATTCCAATATCCGGTCGAGATTCCCGGCGTTACCATCACCAACTTTATGCGTACCGCTGTCAACGAGCAACGCAAATACAGAGGCCTCGACCCGCTGAGCGGCGCTGAGTTCCTGAAACTGATGGAGGAGAAGAAGAAGGTAGTAGAGATGACCACAAACCTTGCCAATCGCTCGGTGAACGAAGGCTTCAGCGGCGGCGAGAAGAAAAAGAATGAAATCTTCCAGATGGCTATGCTCAACCCCACCCTCGCCATACTCGACGAGACAGATTCGGGACTTGACATCGACGCCCTGCGCATCGTGGCCGGTGGCGTCAACCAATTGCGCAGCTCCGAAAATGCAATAGTTGTCATCACTCACTACCAGAGACTTTTGGACTATATCGTGCCTGACTTCGTGCATGTGCTCTACGAAGGCCGTATTGTGAAGACCGGACCTAAAGAGCTGGCGCTTGAACTCGAGGATAAAGGTTACGACTGGATTAAGGAGGAGCTGGAAAAATGATCAGAAAAGACCAACTACCCAAAATCTGGGGCGACGAATGGCGCTGTGAGGCTACGGAAGAAAGGCTCACCGTCGGTCGCAACCTCGAAGTGGAGCTGGTGCTCTGCAACGAGCAGGATGCCCCGCTTTTTATGCTCCGTGAGGGCGACGGCTACCGCATTATGCCCGACACGGAAAATCTCAGCATTGTTATTGAGACCGGCGCCTACCTGCGCTTATACCGTCTGCAGGGTCCCAATACTCCGGCACTACATCTCACTCAAACCAATATCGTTATGCAGGATGAGTCACATCTAGATATGTGCACTGTCACCCTCGGCGGCGGCCATGTTAGGAACAACATCGCGGTGCGAATGCAAGGCGAGGAATGCATCTGTAAGACCAACGGCCTCTATCTGATGGACCGCGAGCAGGAATGCGACAACTATATCTTCGTTGAACACGCCAAGCCCCATTGCCACAGCAGCGAGCTGTACAAGGGCATTATGGACGATGCTGCTCGCGCTCGCTTCAACGGCCATGTGCTGGTGCAGGACGGTGCCGTAAAGACAGAGGCTTATATGACCAATCGCAATATACTGCTTACCGACAAGGCACACGTAGACACACGCCCCTTCCTAGAGATATACAACGACGACGTGAAATGCTCGCACGGCAGCACCATCGGACAGCTTGACGAGCAGGCCAAGTTCTACCTTATGACCCGAGGCATAAGCGAACGCACAGCCATCACTATGCTCAGCTACGCTTTCTGTGACGAGGTGATTCGTGGAATCTCTTTCAACGAACGACTTCGCGACGCCGTAGGCGATATGGTGAAGAAACGTCTGCACGGCGAACTCACCTCCTGCGCCGACTGTGCCATTGCCTGCAAGAACCCCTGCAACGGCCCTGACGCACATTTTGAGATTGACCCCACTAAACTTTAGGACACTATGAAAAGAGGTCTGCTATTGTTGCTGATGCTTGTCCCAATAATTATTAAAGGACAGGGGAACGACTGCAACTACAAATTCAGCGGGAGCGACAAGAGCGACTTCGAGAAAGGAGTGGAAGCATACAACAACAAACGCTATCAGCAGTGTATAACGCTGATGCGCAAGGTATCGGGCAAACATCGCACTGCCGCCGACCCCTATTTTTATATGGGTGTTGCTGGTGTGAAAAGCGGAGAAAGACCTGCTGTGATACGCAACAACTTTAACAAACTCTTCAAATACTGTCCCGACTATCCCAACGCTTTGGCTTATTTCTATATGGGTGTGGTTCACTACTCCTACAAGGAGTATGACGAGGCAGTAATACAATTGAACCGCTATTTCGACATTACCAACCAACAACCCAACCAGGCATACGACGCCGTGTATGAAGAGGCTTCAACCTATCTGTATTGGTCGGAGTTTTTGAGCGAAGCCCAGCAAAACCAGGTGCCATTCTATCCCAACGTGCTGCGAGGCGTATCGTCACGCTACGACGAATACAGGCCTTACATTACACCAGACGGCAAAGAGATATACTACTTGCGCCAGGCACCGGCATCGAGGCATAAGACCTTCTACAACAAGGAGTCGGACGAGATGGTACTGCGCCTGTTCGTAAGCCGATGGAAGGACACTGCCTTCACTGCCGGCGAAGAGTTGCCGTCGCCATTCAACGAGGATGGTGAAATAGCATCATTTACCACGACTGCCGACGGAAACTTGATGTTTCTGTCGCTGATGCGGAACGAAAAAGGCTATGCCAACTGCGACATCTTTTACTGCCAGCGCACCAAAGGTAAGTGGGGACCCCTGCAGAACGCCGGTCGCAACGTCAACGGCGAACGCACATGGGAATCGCATCCCAGCATAACCCCCGACGGACAATATCTCTACTTCGTCTCAAACCGCAGCGGTGGCTATGGCGGCGATGACATCTGGGTGTGCCGAAGGCTGGCAAACGGAGACTGGAGCCGGGCGGAAAATCTCGGTCCTGCAGTCAATACGGCTGGCAACGAGAAACTGCCGTTCATTCACGCCGACGGCAAGACGCTCTATTTTGCCTCAAACGGATGGCAGGGATTTGGCGGATACGATATGTATTTCATAAACCTGACCGATACCTATCTGCAACGTCCAACCAACCTCGGCCTACCTATCAACACCGAAGAGAACGACATCTGCTTTAATGTCACCACCGATGGCAAACACGGCTATTTTGCAGGCAAGTCAACCGAGTGGACGGGCATAGGCGGCAACGATATTTTTATGTTTGAGCTCTATCCCGCCGCACAACCCGAAGAGATGAGTATAGTCAGTGGGAAAACCATTATGGGGTGCAACAACGTACATCTGTCCGGTACAATTGACGTGCTTAGAGACAAGGTCGATGCTGACCGATACTTTTTGGGCGATTACAACGACAACTATGCCATTGCATTATCGGCAAAAGGCAACAACACTGTGATTGTCAACGTAGATAACTACCTACCACATGTTGCCTGCGGCAATGCTGCACAGGTGCGTCGCGACCTTAGTGCTGCTGACTTCGTTATGCATCCTGCGGAACTATGGGGGCGCTATCCGCTACCTTTACCCAAAGCTTCGAATAACAAGAGTATTCTTCCCCTCTCAGCCAGTGCCACAGCTATCCTCGATGCCTATGTTGACTTCCTGCTAAAGCATCCCAAGATGCACATACGCATTGAAAGCACAAAAATGGAAGAAGCCAAAGCAATATACGACTACCTGGTATCAAGGCAACTGAGAATAGAACGTCTTGAATACAAGCCCAACAGCGCATTGGCCAAACCGCAAATAGTAATCACTCAAATGTAGTAAGTTATGAAGCCCATCCTACGTGTATTCAGCTATTTGCGCTACTATCCAAAAGAGATTGCCCTCAATATAGTGTTCAATCTCTTATCAATTCTATTCAATCTGTTCTCATTTGTATTGATTGTGCCTGTGATAGAGTTGTTTTTCGGTATGACCGAAGCTCCCGCCGTCGAGCCCGCTTTCGGATTTAATCAGAGCGCACTGACCGACTGGGCAATGTATCACCTGTATCAATACAAAGAGAGCGTGGGACTCTGGGCCTGCCTCTTCACTTTTGCCGGCAGCTACCTTGTATGCGTGCTGCTATACGACCTGACACGCTATCTTGGACTCTACTTCCTAAGCCCAATCCGAAACGGAGTGTTGAGACGGTTGCGCGACGATATCTACCACAAAGTAACCATCTTGCCTATATCATTTTTTGCAGGAAAACGGAAAGGCGACCTTATAAGCCGAATGTCTGCTGATCTGGCGGACATAGAATGGAGTGTGGTCAGCACCCTGCAGTCGCTTGTAAAAGACCCGATTAATGTACTTGTCTTTGCCGCGACTCTGGTTTTTATCAGCCCACGGTTGTTCCTGCTTTTCCTTATCATTCTTCCACCAGCGGTCTTCCTTATCAGCAAGATTGGCAAAAGTTTGAAACGCAATTCAATAAAAGGACAAGAAAAACTTGGCGAGATGATGTCGACCTATAAAGAGACCATCGACAACCTCGAAGTAGTGAAAGCATATCAACGCGAACGTTTCCGTCAAGAGACTTTTGAGAACGTGAACAAAAACTATAGCCGCCGGATGATGCGCGTGGCAAGACGTAAAGAGGCTGGCAGTCCGCTATCAGAAGTACTGGGAACCATTGGATTAGGTTTTATATTAGTACTCGGCGGCAACGCAGTATTAGGAGGCGAGATACAAGCGTCGGTATTCATCCTGTTTGTAATCATCTTTGCACGACTGATACCGCCGGTGCAAGCAATCGTCAAAGCCTACAGCAGCCTGCAGAAAGGCAGCGCATCGGCAATGAGAATTTTTGAGATACTCGATGCCGACGAAAAGATAATCGAGATTTCGAACGCCGTGACGATGAACACTTTTGAGGAAAAAATCGAATACAAAAATGTCTATTTCGCCTACGATGCCGAAGATGGCAAAAAAACATACGTTCTCGACAATCTAAACTTGACCATTCCTAAAGGCAAGAAAGTTGCCATTGTAGGTCCTTCAGGAGCTGGGAAAACCACACTGGCCGACCTTCTACCACGATTTTACGACCCAACAGAAGGTGAAATTTCAATCGATGGCGTGCCGATAAAGACAATGAATATCAACTCGCTACGACGCAACATCGGCGTTGTCTCCCAAAACTGCATCCTATTCAACGACACCATAGCCAACAACATTACGTTTGGAATGAATGATGTGCCTATTGAGAAAATACGCGATGCGGCACGTATAGCCAACGCCGACGAGTTCATTATGCAGATGCCACAAGGCTACGACACGCCTGTTGGCGACCACGGCAGCGCACTCAGTGGAGGCCAACGGCAACGGATAAGCATAGCCCGCGCAGTATTGAGGAATCCACCAATTTTGATTCTCGACGAGGCTACATCCGCACTCGATTATGAATCTCAACAAGCTGTACAAAAAGCACTTGACAATGTAATGCAAGACCGCACATCAATAGTTATCGCCCATCGTCTCTCAACGATTGAAAATGCTGATATTATTGTCGTAATGGACCACGGAAAAATCGTCGAAAAAGGGTCCCATTTTGAACTTTTGGAGAAAGGCGGAGCCTATAAAAGTCTTGTGGATTTACAGAATACAGCAAAAATTAATCACATATAAAATACTGACAACAAGCATTATCGCAAATTATTTTCAAAATCAAAGAAAGAAAATTTTGCCAAATGATAAAAAGTTAGTACTTTTGCAACCTCAATTGAAAACGGGAAAAGACCGAAATCAATGGGAGTTTAGCTCAGCTGGTTCAGAGCACTTGCCTTACAAGCAAGGGGTCATTGGTTCGAATCCAATAACTCCCACATCAAACGGAGACAATGATGTCTCCGTTTTTTTTGCGTTATTATTTTGCCATATCAAGCAAAAATTGTATTTTTGCAAGTTATGAGAAAAAGAAATAATTCCGCTATAATATTGTTTATCTGTCTATTGTCACTCACAATAGGTTGTAAGCACGAGAGCATACCTGCCGGAGTAATTGACACGGCCACCTTTGCCAAGTTTCTGACAGAAGAACATTTGTTAGAAAGCTACAACTACATTGTGGTATCAAATGCTAAAGATTCGCTTGGATATCAGACCGGAGCAGCACAAGACTCGCTGTTGGCCAAATACAACATCACCAAAGCCGACTACGACTCAAGTATGGCATACTATATGCGCCATCCGAAAATACTTGAGGAAGTGTACAGTCGTGTTATAGACAGACTTAATGAATATATGAATGCCGTCCCCCGTAACGACATCAACTCCGACAGCACAGAAGATACGGGGAAAAAAAAGTTTACCAGAAAACTAATAATACATTAATAAACAATGTTAGTCAAGACTTACGGTAGTGCCATACTCGGTGTAGGGGCCTTAACGATAACAATTGAAGTCAGTGTTGAGCAAGGAGTGAATTTTATGCTTGTCGGTTTGCCTGACAATGCTGTCAAAGAGAGTCAACAGAGAATCCAATCAGCTCTACTTCAGTGCCGCCATCACATCCCACAACGCCGTGTTATTATAAATATGGCTCCGGCGGACATACGCAAGGAGGGTTCAGCATACGACCTACCACTGGCGATTGGCATACTCGCAGCCGACGGACAAATACAAGCCGGAGAACTTGAAAACTATGTCATTATGGGCGAATTATCGCTCGACGGCAGTTTGCGCCCCATCAAAGGGGCCCTTCCGATGGCTATTGAAGCACGCAAAAAGAAATTCAAAGGTTTTATACTGCCAAAAGACAACGCCCGCGAAGCGGCCATAGTGAACAACCTCGACGTATATGGGGTTGAGAACATACAACAAGTTATTGATTTTCTAAACGGCACAGACACACTGGAAAAGACGGTCGTCGACACCAGAGCAGAGTTTGCACGCAGCCTTGACCAATACGAGTTCGACTTTGCCGATGTGAAAGGTCAAGAACAGATAAAGCGAGCTCTTGAAATTGCCGCAGCTGGCGGACACAACGTAATTCTCATTGGACCTCCGGGCAGTGGCAAGACTATGCTTGCCAAGCGACTTCCATCCATACTACCACCGCTTAGCCTTGAAGAATCACTTGAAACGACACAGATTCACAGCATTGCCGGCAAGATGCGCAAAGAGGACTCTCTTATTGCTGTGCGTCCCTTCCGCTCGCCTCATCATACAATATCGGATGTTGCCCTCGTCGGAGGTGGTACAAATCCGCAACCAGGTGAAATTTCCTTGGCGCATAACGGAGTGCTTTTTCTTGATGAATTGCCTGAGTTTAAGCGCGCTGTACTCGAAGTATTACGCCAACCTATGGAGGAACGCCGCGTAACCATCAGCCGAGCCAAAATGACCACTGAGTATCCTGCTGCATTTATGCTTGTGGCGGCAATGAACCCTTGCCCATGCGGATATTACAATCATCCTACCATCGAATGCACATGCAATCCAGGTGCAGTAAACAAGTACTTAAATAAAATTAGCGGTCCGCTTCTAGACAGAATCGACCTGCATATCGAAGTCACACCCCTGCCCCACTCCGCTTTGGCCGAGAAGAAACTCGGCGAACCCAGCGCCGTCATACGCCAGCGCGTCATTGCTGCCCGCAAGATACAGGAAGAGCGCTACAAAGCCTACAAAGGCATCCATTGTAACGCCCAGATGAACCAGAAACTATTCCGTCAGTGGTGCGACATAGACGCCGATTGCCAGGAGCTGATGAAAAACGCTATGGACCGCCTCGGCCTCAGCGCCCGCGCCTACGACCGCATNNAAGGTCGCCCGCACCATCGCCGACCTTGCCGGCGACGACCGCATCAACGTCACCCACCTCAGCGAAGCCATCAACTATAGGTCGCTCGATAGAGACAGCTGGGGCAGATAAAAAATCTGTTATCACACATTTACACAATAATAATCGGGTTATAACGTTAAAGAATTGTTATGAACAAAGATGAGCGAGTAAACTATTGGTTAGACTTGGTTGACTACGACCTTGACACAGCCGAAACGCTATACAATGGTGGACGCTGGTTGTACGTCGCTTTTATGTGTCATCAAGTCATAGAAAAAGTCTTAAAGGCCTATTGGACTGCCACTCAGGATACAGAACCTCCGTACACCCATAACCTTGAGCGACTGGCTACGGGGTGTGGATTATCAGAGGAAATGACTGACGAACAATTACATTTTATCGATTTGATGGTACCAATGAACATTGAAGCACGCTACCCTTCATACAAAGAGGCGCTCTCACGGGGTTTGACTCCAGACTTTTGCCGTAGTATCATTGATAGAACAAAAGAACTGCAATTATGGATAAAGAGCAAGCTTTAAGCCTTGTACGACAATACAAGCAAACAATCTCTAGTATGTTCGATACATCGAAAGTGTATCTGTTTGGTTCTTATAGCAAGGGCACCGCCAACAAAGAGAGTGACATAGACGTAGCAATAGTAATCCCCGAATTGAAAGGAGACTGGTTTACCATAGTACCAAAACTATGGTCTGCCACTCGCAGTGTAAGCACGCTAATAGAACCCGTACTAATTGAAGAGTGCAACCCCTCTCCACTTTATGACGACGTGATGCGAACTGGCATTGCGGTATAGTATAAGCGTCCAATCCAAATAAACCGCACCATCCATCACCACCACCCACCTAAGCGAAGCCATCAACTATCGTTCGCTGGATAGAGACAGCTGGGGCAGATAAAAAAGAGGATAATAAATTAGATACTTATTTACCAAGATAACCACTTCCTAGAATTTGTAGTGCATTCCAAAGCCTATATTAAACGAAACGTGATCTTTGTATTTCCCAGGTGCATTCGACCACTCAAAGTTATAGACATAAGCAACATTGACGGAAAATTTCAGATGCTCACCTCCAACACGAAAAACAAGCTGTGGATTCAGATGCAAATGCGGTTTAGTAAAAGGTCTGTCATTAAAGTTGACATAGTATTCAATTAGATCAGGATTTAGTTCCGGATAAGATTCAAGCCTTTGGCAATCAGGATAAAGCAATCCCCCTCTCATACCAAAACCCACTTCAATCTTATCATTGAGTAAATGATTGAAACCATAGTTTATTTGACAAAAAACCAGTTGTATATCCTTGAGCGTAAAGTATGGATGACCATGAAACACATTACCCATAGCATAACCGATATAACATTCTGCAACACCATATCCAAAAGTCTTGAATGTTCCCAAGGCAGCCTGAATATGCGACCCTCGTCTCTCTGAGTAACTTCCTGCAGCTTGACATCCAAGCCAGTTCGATACTGCATATGAAGCCGTACCACTTAGTCCATATCCGTCAAAAAACGGTGTGACAGATACACCTGCATCCAAATGCAAATCTCCTTTTTTCTCCAGCAGTGGTATGTCTGCATTATAAGGATGGAATATCTTACAAGATGAAAAACATAGTGCCACTATAAGTAATTTGAGCGCCAAAAAATAGTTTTTCATACAAGGGACACTATTAAATCAAGTATTATTTTCAACCAAATCAATCGAATAGTGCAATCCAACATTTTGGCGGCGAGCCATTGCCTGCTTGGTGATGAGGTAAGCGCATGCGATGAGGTTACGCAGCTCGGCAAGGGGTTCGGCAAGAACAGAGCGGTTGTAGAGGTCTTCAGTCTCACGGAAAATAAGGTTGAGGCGGTCGAAGGCTCGACGAAGACGTAAATCGCTGCGGACAATACCCACATAATTCGACATAATTTCCTGCAATTCTTTCTTTGTCTGCGTAATAAGCACCATTTCTTCATTCAGCACCATACCCTCGGCATTCCAGTCGGGCACCTGTTGATGTGTTGATGTATTGATGTTTTTATATGTTGATATTGCGTGCTGAGCAGCATTGTGGGCGTATACCACAGCCTCGAGCAGAGAATTGCTGGCCAGACGATTGCCGCCGTGCAAACCCGTACAAGAGCATTCGCCTGCAGCATAGAGGTGATGGATCGAACTCTCACCATTGGTGTCGACCTTGATACCACCACATTGGTAATGTGCAGCCGGACGTACGGGAATCATATCCTTGGTGATGTTGATGCCCAGTTCGAGGCATTTGGCATAGATGGTCGGGAAACCGTTGATTAGTTCATTCTTACCGATACCGCGTGCGTCAAGCCATACGTGTTCCACACCAGCCAGTTTCATTTCATTATCAATTGCGCGGGCTACAATGTCACGCGGTGCCAGCGATAGGCGTTTGTCGTATTTCTGCATAAATTCCTTGCCGTCCTTGTCTTTGAGGATGGCTCCAGCACCACGCATTGCCTCGGTGATGAGGAAAGCAGGTTTTTCGGCAGGATTGTAAAGCGACGTGGGATGGAATTGCATAAACTCCAAGTCTTTGAGTACGCCACGGGCACGATGCACCATTGCCACACCGTCGCCCGTCGATATGATGGGAGTGGTTGTTGTGGTATAGACATTACCCATTCCACCGGTGGCAAGAAGAGTAATTTTAGCCAAATATGTGTCAATCTCATTTGTCTGCGTGTTAAGGGCGTAAACGCCATAACATTCAATATCGGGCGTATGCTTTGTAACGCGCTGACCCAAGTGGTGCTGCGTAATAATATCAATGGCAAATTGATGCTCTTTGAGCTCGATATTTGGATGGTTATGAATAGCCTGAAGAAGTCCGCGTTCAATCTCAGCGCCAGTGTTGTCCTTGTGGTGCAAGATACGGAACTCCGAGTGACCGCCCTCGCGGTGCAGGTCGAACTTGCCACCTTTCGATTTGTCGAATTCCACGCCGTACTGTACCAATTCGTTTATACGCTCGGGAGCTTCGCGGATAGTCATTTCCACCACGTTTTTGTCGCATATACCATCGCCAGCAACAAGGGTGTCGGCAATATGCTTGTCGAAGCTGTCGGTATCGTACATAACAGCGGCGATGCCACCCTGGGCATATTTTGTGGAACCCTCGGAGGCGTCGCCTTTGGTGAGAATGCACACCTTGCCGTAGGGAGCAACTTTGAGTGCAAAGCTCAGTCCTGCAATACCCGAGCCAATCACAAGAAAATCAACTTGATGACGCATACAATCTAACTTAATTGATGTTTCAAATTTTTGTTTTTCAGACTGCAAAAGTACACATTTTCAGCGAAACGACAAAATTTATTGCGATTTTGTACGACCTCCTGCCAAACAGGTAATAACCACAATGATGTAATCGGCTCGTAACGCCACAATGGCAACGGTAGCGTCGCTACCAGCAGTAGCGTCGACACCATTGCCAGGAGGTGCCACCGGTACTCCTTCCGTTTGTGCTCCGTCTATTATCGTCAGAAACTGAGCGCCACACCAGCACCCAACGCTCTCGTCTGGGTCCAGTTGTCGAACAGAACATCGAAACTCAAAGCCAAGTGGTCGCTCCCTACCATTGGCACGTCGGCCACCAACAACTGACATTTCTTATCCAATTCTCCTGCCGCCATAATATCTGTGGCCCCCTTCACTACCATTGGGATGCCTACGGCAAGACCCGCGCCAAGGCCGCCAATAATAAGCGCTGGTGTGTCGGCCAAAATGCCCACAAGGACGCCCGCTACAGGGGCTGCAATCATAAAACCATAGCCACCAAACATCCATTGCGCACCTTTCATAGCTTTTTTCTCACCGTAGAAAAGCAGTTCTTGGCGAATTTTAGGCAAATCGGCACTTGAGCCTTGCATCAGGTCTTTCACATCATACACCTGGAGCTCCTTCATACGGATCTTCTGCTCCTTGTGGCTCACATTGCTGAAGTACTCCCTGACCATCCGTTTTTTTTCTTTTGGTTTCAATGCCATAAAATCATTGTAACTGATTTGTGCGGAGGCGTACATCCCGCCAAGCGCCACCAACAGCACTGTCAGCAGCAGTTTCTTTCTTGTATTCATAATTATTAAAACTTTATATTATCAAAAACGTAAAGAGATACTTGGTCCCAAGGTGCTACTCAGTTCCTGACAATCCTGCATCACTGCCAAGCCCACATCCATCCGCACACTGCCAAAGGCCAGTTGCAGCGGCTCGAAAGAGTTGCATACTATCAAACTGCGCGCTCGCGCCTCAAGCGCTTCACCTTGTGCTTTAAACTTATCGGCGGTTGTCACCACAGCGATGCCTGAAGCCAAAACCGCCGTTCCTGCCAACCCCACAGGCCAATAAATGGCATAGCCAACAAGACTGGCGCTGCCCAAGCATATCATTGTCGTGCCCAATGCAAAACGGTTTTTCTTCTTCTTGAAGCAGTCGTTGGCATAAAGCTGTAGTTCTTTCTTCAGTACCGCCGACGAGTCGTCGTCGATCTGCATTGGATCTATTGACACCGTGAGCAGCTCCTGCATACGCACCTTGCGTGCGTGATGGCCGCGCCGGAAATAGTCGCCCTGCGCCTGCAGCGCATTCACGCTGCCGCAGAGCAGCACAACGGCAACCAGCATAATTTTCAGATACTTTTGTTTCATATTATGTTATTATTTAGGGTTTACAATACGAAAGATGTTCCTTTTCCACCGCAGGAAGAGCAGGTTCTTATTCCTGTACCGTTGCAGCCACTACACTTCTCGTGGTAGTCTTGCCGATTGCCGTTTTTGTCGACACGCCAATATCCTTTGTAACCTTTCCCGCTACAGAACCAGCAGCGCTGCTTTCCTTTGCCATTGCATCCAGTGCAGGTTTGGTAATGGCCGTGCAGCGGCTCAGGCACCAAATAGGTCCTATGCGTTTTCTTTCTGTCATTCGGCTCTTCGCTCTTCGTTGATCCCGTGCTCCGTGAGCCCGTAGCAGCTGTCTTGCCTGTTGAAGTATTATTCTTCGCCGCCTTAGCGGTGGTTGTCTTGGCCTGTCTCGACTTTGAGCTCTGGCTGTTGTAGGAATTGCTGCCCTGATTGTTGAATTGGGCTGACAGGGCCGAGAACTGGGCATCGCGCTGTGCGTGCTCGATTGCCGCCTCATAGCGCCTCAGGTCAATCTTCGTTTGGATAATATCTTGCTCACGCTCCACCTCTGCCTGCACAGCAATGGCCTCTTCACGGGCAAAGGTATTAGCCGGGCAAGCCTTGTAAGCTCGCATAAAATACTGGTATGCTTCGCGGCGCATTCCACGCTCCCTATAGTCGAGTCCAATAGTGTACTTGGCCAGAGATTCCAAGTCCTTCAAGTCTCGATCCTTGGCTAACTGAAGCGACAGCGTTAAGGGAATCCTGTCCTTCTGAAGCAGGTTGGTGTAGTCGCCCATAATCCGGTTGCCGTCGCCATCATAGAACTCATAGACAATACCTGGCAGGAAAATCAGTTTGTCCCCGGACAGATAACGGTCGTAACCGCATTTGAACATCGGTTCGGGGTCCTCGCGGATCTCTACGATAAGAAAAATCGAATCCACCACCAAGGTGTCCGCTTCGATGTCCCATACTCCGTAACGCTGTGTGCCCACCACCATATAGCGGTCGGAGATCGCAAAGGTGTCCTCCTCCAACCCCACTGGATTCACCTCCTGTGCCTGCAGACCTGCAACGGCACCAACAAAGAACAGCAACAAGAGTTTTTTGGCTTCTTTATTAAACACTTGCAATTTCAGCCAAAAGTTTCCTGCAACCTTCCCTTGAATCTTTGTTGAATGTATGTCCATACCATATATCTTTTATATAATGCAATGAAATATAGCTTGATAGCTTAAAAAAAGACAAAACATCGCATCAGTTTTCAAATGCAAAAATATATATTTTTTATAAATGGAGAAATGTATGGGATAATATTTTATTCTAATGTGCTGTTAATAGGGTTGTGTTTTTGGTATAATAAAATGAAATTCAGTGTGTATTAAAAATAATTCACTTTTTCTGCGAATATTCCACAAAAAGTAATTATCTTTGCAATTTGAAATAATCACCGTATTATGGAAATTCGATTTGAAAAGGAATACCTTTCGGAATTATATTACACTGCAAAAACAAAAGATAAAAAGCATAGGTTCCAGCCAAATATCATTAAAAGATATATTCGCACAGTGGATATTATGGAATCAGTGCAAATTACAGAGGATTTGTATCGTTTTAATGCATTGAACTACGAAGTGTTGCAAGGTGATAAGAAGGGACTGGAGTCTGTGAGGGTGGGGGATAAATATCGTATTATTTTTAAAAGTAAGAAGATTGTTTCAAGTACAGTTCTGACAATTTGTAATTTAATTGATTTAACTAATCACTATAAATAGAGAAACTATGGCAAAGTTAGGTTATTCAGCAATACCGACACATCCGGGTGATGTGTTGAAAGACGAGTTGGAGTCAAGGGGAATATCTCAACGAGCATTCGCGCAATCGGTTGGAATGTCGTATTCAGTATTGAATGAGATTTTAAATGCTCACAGGGCTCTCACAACCAATACCGCCTTGCTTTTTGAAGCAGCATTGGGGTTGCCTGCCGATGCGTTAATGGCGATACAGACAAAATACAATCTGCAGGCAGCCCGTAAAGACAAGGACACCATCAGTTGGATGGATAGCATTCGTCGAGCAGTAGCAGTATTGTAAAAAGGTGCGGATTATTTTCTAAATTCGATATCCGCAGTGTCGATGACGTTGTACTGTATAGCTTTGGCGATGCGGGCACCGGACTTGTTGACGATGCCGAATTTGCGTGAGAGTTCTTTCTGTTTGTCCTGTATCGATTTGTCGGTCTCGGCCCAACGTGTGAGACGCTGTGCAATCTCCTGAGCCGTGCAGCCTGCAGCCTCAAGCAGAAGTATCTCACGTTCCTCGTCTGTAACAGGCTCATCGAGCGGAGCGTGGCACTCCTTCTCAAAATATAGTTCGGCTGCCTCTTTCAACGTTAGCATTACGGGATAATTGAAATAATATTCCTCACCGCGTTCGAGACAGGAAATGGCGCGCAGAATGTTCTCTATTGAAAATCCACCTGTTGCGTTCTTGCTTACAAAAGCATTGGCACCCTTATGGAGCGCTTCGAACACCACGCCGCCGATGTCTTTGAGACGTTGCAGACGGTTGGTCTCGTTCTGAAGCGGATTGTCGAACCGGCCAGAAAGGATGATTATTTTAATATCCTTACCCAATGGCGACTTGTAGTTGCGGCGTATACGATCGGTGATAGCAATACCTCCCGTTGGTTCGCCCTGAAATTCCATATCCACAAGCAGATAGTCGGGTCGTGGACGCTGGGGGTCGTTAAGGGCGGCAAACAGTTGCGGACCGCTGGCAAAAGTATCGGTCACCTCGATAGCTTTACGCTGGATGTGGCCGTCGTCATCCATACGGCAGTCTACCATCTCGTTACGCTCGTTGAGCTCGTATTTTATCGCTTTTCTGATGAGTGGCTCATCGTCCACAATCATAACTGTAATTTTGTCGTCCATTGTTTTAGGGGTTGAAAAGGTTAAAAGGGGTGAAAAAGTGTTAGTGGGTGTCTGGATTTCCGATTGCCTCAACAAGGAAGTGAAATGCGGAGCCTTTACCTGGCGTGCTTTCAGCCCAGATGCGGCATCCGCGGATGGTGTTATCATCGTGCTTCTTAATGATATAACGGCAGAGGATGAGTCCGAATCCAGTACCATATCCTTGTTCTTTTGCATTAGAAGAATCTATACGCTTGTCGGCTCGGAACAGATTTTCAAGTTCTTCATCGTTCATTCCACGTCCCGTATCGCGCACCGTGACACACACAAAACGATCATCATCCGCATATTGCGCCGCCGACACATCCACCCTGCCCTGTTCTGTGTATTGAATGGCATTGTTTACCAGATTGCGAAGCAAAATTTCAAGCAGCAACCTGTCACCGCGTATAGAAAGACACGTCTGTTCAGCAGCTATAGTGACTGTTTGACTCCTGAAATTATTGATGCTCGACATAACGCTTTCGAACACCTCCTGCAAAGGGACAACTCCGCAGCGGAACTGCAATCCGGTGGGGATAGAGAGATTGGTCCAGTTCTTGATGTTCTCAAACGTGCGTATCAGCTGGCCAGTCACCTCGCGGCGTAACTCATCGGGCAGCCTGTCGTTTTGTAGATAAGAAACAAACGGTGTAATATCGTGCCTGAGAACAGACAGGCAAGTCTCCACATTAGCTATACGCTCCACATCCTGTTGCTTTGCAGCCTGAAGCTGAGCTGTCTCCCTTTGGAGCGCCTTTGTGCGTCGACGGAGCAGAAGCAATGTCACAAGCAATGCAAGTGCGAGAGCCAAAAGAATAAACGAAAACACCATAAAGGATATGCTGTTGTGACGCACCTTGTTGAGTTCCTGCTGAAGGATGAAATCCGCCTTCTCGTTCTGCTTTATATAGTTGAGCAATTCCAATTCCTTGCGGGTCCAAGCAGCTACTTCGTCGTTGTTGGCTGCACAGCCAGAAGTAAGAAATCCCTCATAAAGCATAGCCTCGAACTTTGGAGCGACGCCGAGCATAGTGGTATCAATCAACGCTTCGTTGAAATAGTCGCGTGCTGTTGCCGTGTCGCCGGCAGCCATACAATAGCGGCCAGTAGCCACCACAGCACCAAGCCTCTGGTAAGGATCGTCGTGGAGGAAGAACAACGCAGTAGCCTCGCGCAGGAAAGGATAGGCCAGCGACTTGAAGGAATAATCCGTATCAGGGATGTTGGCAAAGACATCAAACCCAAAGGCATCAAGCACATACTGGCAAATCTCGTCAAGTTTGCCGGCATTCCGCTGCCAACTGTCCGGCTTAACATTGGAATTCCACAACATAAAGCCAATCATCTGGTAAGTGTTGCCCAGATGGTAGGTACTGTAGCGGGAACTGTCGTTAAGGATGTGGAAATTCTCCATACAATAGTAGAGAGCCTTGCCCAGATACTGCTCCTGATGCACGGTATCGACGCAAAGTGAATGGTAGCCATAAGCCAATGCATAGTTGAACGACATATCCTCCGAGTAGTCGCACCTCAACTCTTGTCGACGCGCCTCCATCTCCGTAAGCAGCTCCGCCTGCTGATACTGCGACTTGTTGCGATAATGGTAGTTTAGCGTAGTGGTTGTGATATAGAACTCGCTCCGTGCCAGATTGTACAGCAGACCGTCGTCCTTGCTGTCCAGCAAGCCCGACTGCTCGATGTCGTAAAGCAACTGATACGAACCCGCTATATCGCAATGGCGCTGTAGCGTACGGGCTTTGAGCAATTTAGCCAGTGCCTGCTCCACTTCGCGGTTGGGTGATTTGCCGCCATAGGCCAGCACCGAGTCGACATAAAGATATACCGAATCGTGGACAGCGCGGTTCAAATACGACGTAGCGATATTGTTCCACGCACGCAATTTGCCATCCGAGTATGCCGGCAGGCTGTCGTTTACATAAGCCAATGCGCGTCGGGCATAGAGCTCGCTGCGACGGGCATCGACAAAACGATCCTTAAAAGCCGCTTTGTTGAAGGCGTCGACCTTCGACCGCAACAAGCCGTCGAGATTCTCCTGCTTTGGAGTGCAGCCAGAGATAAACACTGTCAGCAATAAACCGATTATAAAGCAAACACGGCGCATATCAATAAACTTTTAACCATATAACCCTACAACAAAAAAGACCCGGCTTTTCTGCCGAGTCTTTTTTAGAGGTCGCTTCCGGATTTGAACCGGAGTAGCAGGTTTTGCAGACCTGTGCCTAGCCCCTCGGCCAAACGACCTTATTCCTCTAAAAGGTTTTGCAAAAATACTACTTTTTCCATAACCGACAAAATAATTTTCTAAAAATAAAAGAACCTCCGCAATAGTCTATTTATATTCAGGCGTTTGCAGCGGAAGATATTTTAGTTCCTGGAAAATATAAACAGGGAAAAACTTCATCAAAAAACGTTGTATTTTTAAAAAATCGACTATCTTTGCAACTATGAAAATCATCAACATCACCGACCTCAACCAGCCCGAACTGGATGTCTATACGCGACTTACAGAGGCTCAGCTGCGCAACCGCCTCGAGCCCGAAAAGGGCATTTTCATAGCCGAAAGCCTCAAAGTGGTGCGTATCGCATTGGAATATGGACTTGAGCCCCTGTCGTTCCTGGCCGAACGCAAATATATCGATGAGCAATTGGAGCCCCTTTTTAAAATTCATTATTCGAAATTCAAAATTGATACCGTCCCTGTTTACACTGGCGAGCGCGAGGTACTTGCGCAACTGACCGGTTATGAGCTGACGCGCGGATTTCTTTGCGCTATGCGTCGTCCACAGTTACCAACGGTTGAAGAGGTATGCCAAGGCAAGCGTCGCATAGCCGTGATGGACAGCATCGTCAACTCCACCAACACCGGTGCCATCTTCCGCGCCTCCACCGCACTAGGCATTGAAGGGCTGCTCCTTACGCCCACCTGCTGCGACCCACTGAACCGACGCAGCGTCCGGGTAAGTATGGGTACCGTGTTTCAGATGCCGTGGAGCTATATAGGGGAGTCTATTGAGGCGTTAGGGGAAGTTATAAGGGAGTTAAAGGGTCAAATGAATTATATATCCATATTAAAAAATATGGGATTCAAGACTGTGGCTTTGGCGTTAAGCGACAAAGCTGTCAGTATTGACGATCCGGCGCTCAACAGCGAGGAGCGGCTGGCGATAGTGATGGGCACCGAGGGCGACGGACTGTCGGCAGAAACAATAGAAGCCTGCGACTATGTAGCCAAGATACCGATGCAACGGGGTGTTGACTCGCTCAATGTTGCAGCCGCTGCCTCTATAGCCTTCTGGCAGCTGAGAACACCGCATACTAGCTGAGAGCATTATTAACGAAAAAACGCAAAACGGACTTTCATCTAAAAAATAAGGGGCGGCATACCTCTCGCCGCCCCTTGACAAAAATTCAGATGTTTTGCAAATTACTTAACAATTGTCATTTCCTCGATTAGATTCTTGGCACCGGCATATTTGTCGATAACCCAGAGGAAATAACGGCTATCCAGACAGATGCAGCGTTGCAGGTTCTCCTCAAAGTCGATATCACCGCTCATAGCCTCGCTGTTGCCGTCGAAAGCCAGACCAATCAAGTTGCCTTCAGCATCCATAACCGGGCTGCCGCTGTTGCCGCCGGTGATGTCGTTGTTGGTCACAAAGCAGGTAACCAGTTCGCCCTTGCTGTTGGCATAGGGACCGAAATCCTTGGCATTGTATAGGTTCTTGAGGCGCTCGGGAACAATGAACTCGCTGTTGGTCGGGTCCTCCTTCTCGATGACACCCTTGAGGGTGGTATAGTAGCTGTAAGCCACGGCGTCGCGCGGCTCGTAAGCCTTCACGTTGCCGTAGGTGAGACGGATGGTCGAGTTGGCGTCGGGGCTCATCAGCTTGCTATTCTTGTTGATCTGCAGGATGCCGTCGGTAAAGTTGCGGATGCCGCGCTGCAGGCCTTCCGAATCCTCTTTCGGGATCATCGAGCGAACCTCCTGGTATTTCTCGTAGGCGCCCTTGCCGGCCACCACAATCGGGTCCTTAGCCAGTTTCTTCATATCGGGTTTCTGCATAAACTTGTCGAAAGCCTCCTTGTTTGCGAAGACCGACTTGGCGAACATATCATCGACATACTTCTCGAAGTTGCCCTTGTATTTCTTGTCGGCGTCAACTAGGAACTGCGGCATAAACTGCATCTCCATATTTCTGTAGACATATTGCATCAGAGCAGCCATCAAGCGTTTCTCGGTAGCCTCGTTATAGTCCTTGTAGAACTCCTCAGCGTCGGCCTTGATGCTTTCAATTATATCATCTCTGCGGTCGGCGAACTTGGGGTTGTCGAGCATTTCGAGAGTGCGGTATACGCGGTAGGACTGCAGAAGCAATTCAGGTCCCTGAAGCAGACCCTCCGAAAGATAAGAGATGGCTGACATATAGGGAGCGCGTGCAGCGTAGCCTTTCTTGATAAGAGGCAGAGCCTCGGCATACTTGGGATCCTTGCCCTGTGCCCAAACGTTGTAGGTGCGCTCGATATCCTTCTTCACACCCATAGTGTTGAGGTTCTTGAGGGCCTTGTTCTGCTCGTTGCTGTATTTCCAGTAGTTTGAGCAGCTCGCATACTTGGAAGCGTATTTAATCTTGACTTCCTGACTTGCAGCCATTTCCTCGCGGAGGATGTTGATTTTCACGGTGCGGATTTCATAGCGCAGCTTGTTGGTGATGTTCATAGTCTCCTCAAGGCCGTAGCTGGTGAGGAAGTGATCGGTGGTGCCGGGAAAACCCATAACCATAGCGAAGTCTCCGTCCTTTAGTTCGCGGTTGCTGACGGGCAGGTGATGCTTGGGTTTCAAGGGGATGTTAGCCTCCGAATACTCGGCGGGGTTGCCGTCAGGAGCGGTATAGATGCGGAACATCGAGAAGTCGCAGGTGTGACGCGGCCAGCTCCAGTTGTCGGTGTCGCCGCCGAACTTACCCATCGACGAAGGAGGAGCGCCAACCAGACGCACATCCTTGTAGATAACGTGGACAAAGAGGAAGAACTGGTTGCCGTTGAACATCGGCTTCACCTGAGCGTCGTAGATGGTGCCGGCTACAGCTTTCTTGGCTATGCGGTCGCTAACCTCCTTGATTGCCTTTGCACGCTCGCTCTCGCTCATATCGTCGCTGAGGGCGGCCTTGATTTGGTCGGTAACATCCTCCATACGCACAAGTATCGAAGCCGTCAGGCCAGGGTTGGGCAGTTCCTGATCCTTGCTGTAGGCCCAGAAACCGTCGCGCAGATAGTCGTGAGCCACAGTGCTGTGTTCCTGCAGCTTACCGTAGCCGCAGTGATGGTTGGTCGACATAAGACCTTGGTCGGAGATAATCTCACCGGTGCAGAAATGCCAGAAAGGCTGGCCTTCATTGCCAAGACCAACAATAGCGTCCTTGATGCAGTTCTGGTTAATGCTGTAGATATCCTCGGCGGTAAGTTTAAAACCGGCCTTTTGCATATCGGCGTAGTTTTTGCCGATAAGAGAAAGCAGCCACATACCTTCGTCGGCGCGGGCTGAGAGAGGCATAATGGCGACTAGAGCCAATGCCAATACAAACGATTTGAGTTTCATTTTTATTATTTATTTTACATTAATATATTAGACTACAACAACCTACATCACACACAAGCACAATGTAGGAAATGCAAATATACGAAAAAAATCGAAACTTAAAATCATTTTTATTAGAGTTTGTAATGCATAACTCCTTTAACTCCCCCTAACTTCACCCCTAACTCCCGCGTAGCCCTCCCCTCTTGAGAGGGGGTGCAAGAGCCTGTGGCTCGCGCAGAGCTGAATTGTGTGTGGCAAACCAGCGCCGTGGTGTGTCCCATTTTCTCCCTCCTTCCCTCTATCTTAAATTCGTACTAAAAAGTTACTAAAAATTAATTAAAGCCTACTATAGTAAACTTTGATAAGACTTTGGGTAAACTTTGGTAAGGCTTTGGTAAAGCTTTAACCCTTGGTTACCATACAATTAAGACAAAGCGAATCATAGGGTGTTATATTATCCCATAAATAGAATATAAATTCGTTTTTTGATGAAGGGGATGTTTGGGGCATATCTTTGCCTTGTCGAAAGCGAAAAAAAAGTTATCAACATTTTTCCACCAACCGAAAATAGGGCAAAAACCGAGAGAAAAGGCATATTAGAGAATTTTATATATATCTGACAATATGATATTTGCATCGATTTTTGCATATAATGAAACTTTTTCGGAGACAGTCCGTAAAAGAGAGTTGAAAAGTAAAAAATTGGGATTTTTAAACAAATTTTGGGACTCAATGGTTTTTTTTGGGAAAAAGTTTGTATTTTTACACTTTGAAACAAAATAGGCAAAAATGTCGTTAATCATTGGTATAGAGTATTGTAAGCTTGATAGCAACGGTAGATTCAAGCTCCCAATTGCGATAAAAAAGCAATTGGAGGGTGAAGATTGCCGCTTTGTGATCCGGCCGAGTATCTATGCCGAATGTTTGGAGCTATGGACTTACGCCAGTTTTGAAGCGGAAATTGCACACTTACAGAAAGAACTGAACCCCTACTCAATCGAAGACCGCAAAATGCTGCGCATACTGAGCGCAGGCAACATCGTTGAGATCGACACCAACGACAGATTGGTGATACCCAACGAACAAAGGCAACGCATCAAGACTTCGAAGGACTTAGTGATAGTGTCGACCGGAAAGTATATGGAAATCTGGGATCAAGACACTTACAAACGCGCCAATGAGGAAGTTACAGATTATGCCGCCAAGGTCGACGAACGTTTAGGGAGGAGTGCCAATGCCACAGAAGAATAACAACGGGGAATACCACCGGCCGGTGATGCTGGCCGAGTGTCTGGAGGGATTGAACATCCGTCCAGACGGTGTGTATGTGGACGTTACGTTCGGCGGCGGCGGTCATTCGCGAGCCATACTCGAACGACTCGGACCTGAGGGACGCCTCTATGCTTTTGACCGCGACGACGATGCGGTGAAGAACAGCATTGATGACCCTCGCTTCTGCCTGATACACGAGAATTTTAAGCACCTGAAGAATTTCCTGCGGCTCTACGGTGTGCGCCATATCGACGGCCTGCTTGCCGACCTGGGGGTTTCAAGTCACCAGATCGACGAGGCTGAACGCGGCTTCTCGACAAGGATGGAGGGTCCGCTGGATTTGAGGATGGACCGCCGCGAGGGTATGACGGCTGCCGACTTGGTGAACAACGCCGACGAGGAGGAACTGGAGAAGATACTGAGGCTCTATGGCGAACTGCCCAATGCAAAACAGCTGGCACGAAGCATTGTGAAACGGAGAGCGGAGAACGGAGAACGGAAAACGGAGAACGGAGAGTGCGACACACCCCACCCTTCGGGCACCCCTCTCCAAGAGGGGAGGCGCAGTGCGGCCACAGAAAACGGAGAACCGCATAAAGGAATTATGACAACCCGCGACCTTAAAGAGGCTGTGGAAATGCATCTGCCGAGGGGACGCGAGAACAAAACGCTGGCAATGATTTTCCAGGCGCTGCGGATTGAGGTGAACGGAGAACTGGAGGCGCTGCAGATGATGCTGACCCAAGCAGTGGAGATACTGAACCCGGGCGGGAGACTGTGCGTGATGTCGTATCACTCGCTGGAGGACCGGATAGTGAAGAATTTCTTTAAAGCTGGCAATTTCGAGGGTGAGATCAAGAAGGATTTCTTCGGCGTTCCGCAAGTGGAGCTGAAACTGGTGAGCCGCAAACCCATAACGGCATCGGAGGAGGAACTGATGGAGAACAACCGCGCGAGGAGTGCAAAACTGAGAGTAGCGGAGAAGATTAATTAAGAATTAGTTATGAAAGAAAACAACGATAATAAGAAGAAAAGCAGTTTGGCTAAGGTGCTGGGCGGTGATATGCTTGAGTCGGGCGTTGTGCTGAAGCAGATTCCGCTACTGCTGCTGATACTGGCTTTCTGCCTTCTGATGGTGAAGATTCGTTACCGCGTGGAGAGCCTGAACAAGGAAAAGGAACGTATGCAGAAGGAGGTGAGCTACCTGCGCGAGCAGAGGGTGCAGATGCAAAAACAGTATCAGGAGTCGATACGCATTTCGCGCATCGACCAGGAACTGGACACTATCGGTGTGGGATTGGTGGCAGGACCTCCGTTTGAGTTGAAATTGTAAACTGAACTATATATAATAAATTCAATAAAATAAATTAAAACCCTTTAAACCTTAAACTACATAATAATATGGCGAAGAAGGACCGCATAACATCAAGAATGAAAGTAGGGATGCTTTTCCTGATTCTCGTTGGAGGATTTGGAATTGCTATACTGTGGTCGACAATAAAGGTTATGTGGGTTGACGGCGACGAATGGAGGAAATATGCCGATGAGCTGAGCAAGGACTACAAGACAATGAAGGCCCACAGAGGCGACATCTACTCGTCGGACGGACAGGTGCTGGCCACTACGGTGCCCGACTGCGACCTGTATCTCGACTTCAGCCGCCATCCTGAACGCGATAAGCAAGGCAAGGTAAAATACAAAAAAGGCACGAAAGACACCCTTTTCACCACCTCCATAGTGGATTCGAACTACTACAAATATGTTGACTCTGTATGTATTATCCTGCACGAAGCCTTCCCAGATTCGTCGGTAACGACGTTCCGCAGCATCCTAGACAGCGCCCGCTTCGGGAAAAAGATGAAGAAATACAGAGGTTGTGCAAAGATAAAGCTGCACGTGCCCTATTCCGACTGGGACAAGATATGCAAGATGCCGGGATGGAGACACGGTGTGGTCAAAGAGCGCGAGGTGATAAAGGTGCGCAACGGCGTCGAATACAGGGAACGCGAATCGGTGATACACGACACACGCTCACACACATACGGCAACTTGGCGGAGAGCTCGATAGGGTTCTACATCCCCAAGGAGAAGAGATACACTGGTCTGGAAGGATATTACGACTCGATACTTAGCGGCCACGACGGAAAGGTGCTTTGCCGCCGTTTGACCCGAGGCTCGTGGATACCTATGAGAAGCGGCGGAAACATTACGGTGTCGGATACTATCAGGACCGACTCGGTGCCCGGATTCCCTGTTATTGACGGTCAAAGTATTGTGGCCACAATCGACACAAGACTGCAGGACATTGCCCACTACTCGCTCGAAAAAGCGCTTACACGATACGGCAGCTCTGCAGGATGCGCAATTCTGATAGAGGCAGCTACGGGCAATGTGCTTGTCTGCTCGAGTCTGATACTTGACACCGCCGACAAGAGTGGCATAAAGTACAAAGAGATGCCCTACCGCAATGTGGCTGTGACCGACTTGTACGAGCCCGGCTCGATTTTCAAACCAGTGCTGCTGACGGCGATGTACAACGATCCGAGTTTCACCCTCGACACATCGATGCTGCTGCCTGTCGGCCAGAAGCGGTTCAGTATGAACAGTAAGGTAGTGATGGACCACGGCCTTCCCAACGCAATGTACCCGCTGTGGAAAGCTGTCGCCGTATCGTCGAATGTTGCCTTTTGCGAACTCGCCTGGCGTTTCTACGGGAGCCGCAGAGACAGCCTCTTTGCACAGGTGAGCCGCGTATTCCCCTTCAAAAACCTGGACCTTGACATTGTCAACGCCGAAAACAAATGCATCACCCACTCGCTCAGATATGACAACGACTTCCTGCGTTTCTGCTACGGATACATCACCGCTGTGTCGCCGCTGAGAATGGCCACATTCTACAACGCTCTGGCCAACAAAGGAAAGATGGTGAAACCGCGATTCTGCAAGGGTGTGATAGTAGATGGAGAACTTGAGGAACTGCCTGTTCAAGTGATAAACGAACATATCTGTTCCGAAAAAACAGCAGAGACGCTACGCGATATGCTGATAGGCGTGGTGGAGGAAGGTACAGGCGACAATATCAAGAACGACACCTACGCAATAGCCGGCAAAACCGGTACCGCCGTTACATCGCCCAACGCACCGACCAGCAACGCCACTTTCGTCGGCTTCTTCCCTGCCGACAAACCGAAATACACCTGTCTGGTGATGATGCGCGACATTAGGCTGTTCGGCCGTAACGCAGCACCGGTGTTCCAAGAAATTGCCGACTGTGTAGTTTCGCTCGACAAGGAACTCGACTGTCGTCCGACAATGATGAAGCTTGGCGAGATAAAGAAAAACCAGAAAGGCAGCAAGGGAATGCAGTATACTTTGCCAACGGTGACGAAAGCTCCGCAGGCCGAAGTAAGACTTGTGCAGAGACGGTTGGGGCTGGATCGCAGCAACGTGACCACCCAGTCGGTGTGGTGCACTTTCCGCGATGGTGTGGACAGCCTAAACCAGCGCGCCGAATATATAAAATATGACGCTCCGCAACGCCAGGTGCCCAACTGCTACGGAATGACGATAAAGGACGCCCTGCTGCTCTGCAGAGGACTCGGAATCGACGTAACCTTTGAGGGATACGGCAAAGTTGTGGAACAGACACCAAAAGCAAAGACTCCTATAACAAAAGGGATGCGGGTACATCTGAAACTGAAAGCAAAATAACAAACCAAAAAGAAAATGAAACTGACAGATATATTAAAAGGAATTAAGTACAAAGCTTACTGCAACGGAAGCGAGTGCATCGCCGACAGTCGTAATATCGACAACGTAACGTTCGATTCGCGCAAGGTCGGTAAAGGCACTGTCTTTGTGGCGCAGAAAGGCGTGCACGTCGACGGTCACAACTACATCGATATGGCTATCGAGAAAGGTGCAGAGGCCATTATCTGTCAGGATTTGCCCGCCGAACAGCCCAAAAGCGTAATCTTCATACAGGTAGACAACTCCGACATAGCCTTGGGTATTGCCGCCGGCAACTTCTACGGCAACCCGTCACACAAGCTCCAGCTGGTTGGCATTACTGGCACCAACGGTAAAACGACAACCGTAACCCTGCTACACAGAATGATGAGAGAGTGCGGTGTCAACGCAGGACTGATATCAACCATCGTGAACCGCATCAACGAGGAGGAGATTGCCGCCACCCACACCACTCCCGACGCCGTCGAACTGAACCGTCTGCTTGCAATGATGGTTGAGAAGGGCTGCGAATACTGCTTTATGGAGGTGAGCTCGCACGCCATAGTGCAGAATCGCATAGCAGGGCTGAAATTTGCAGGTGCCATCTTCAGCAACATCACACACGACCATCTGGACTTCCACAAGACGATGGCAAACTATATTGCAGCCAAAAAGCAGTTGTTCGACAGTTTGAGCGAGAATGCTTTTGCTCTGATAAACATCGACGACAAAAACGGTCGCGTTATGGTGCAGAACTGCAAGGCCAGAATCAAGACCTACAGTCTGCAAACCGTTGCCGACTATCGTTGCAAAATAATAGAAAGCACCATACACGGACAGCAGCTGGAGCTGAACGGAAAACAATTCTGGACTCCGCTGGTGGGCCGATTCAATGCTTACAATATCACAGCAATTATAGCCACCGCTATCCTGTGCGGATTCGACGAAGACGAGACTTTGCGCATCGCAAGCAACCTGCATGCGGCTCCCGGCCGGTTCCAGTATCTGCACGGGAAAGGCGTAACCGCAATCGTGGACTATGCCCATACACCCGACGCACTACAGAATGTGATAGACACAATAAACGAGGTACGCGAACTGAAGCAGAATCTGATTGTCGTTGTGGGCTGCGGTGGAGACCGCGACCCGCTGAAACGACCCATAATGGCCCGCATAGCCGCCGACGGATGCAACCACCTGATACTTACATCCGACAATCCGCGAACAGAGAACCCCGACACCATCCTGGATCAGATGGAAGCAGGATTGACACCTGAAGAGAGGTCTAAGACCGTTCGCATAACCGACCGCCGACAGGCGATAAAGACTGCAACAATGATGGCCAGAGAGGACGACATAATACTTATCGCCGGCAAAGGCCACGAGACCTATCAGGAAATCAACGGAGTACGTCACCATTTCGACGACTGCGAGGAAGTAAACAAATTGTTAAATTGAAAACAGACTGAACAATGCTATACTATCTATTCACTTGGTTAGACAAAACCTTTAATTTCCCGGGGGCAGGAGTTTTCCAATACATCTCCTTCCGGGCCGCTATGTCGGTGATCACATCGCTGGTCATAATGCTAATTTTCGGCAAGCCGTTCATCAAATGGCTGCGTAAAAAACAGATAGGCGAGACAGTGAGAGACCTGAAACTGGAAGGACAGAAAGAAAAAGAGGGCACTCCGACTATGGGAGGTCTTCTGATACTGGCAGCCATAGTGATACCCACGCTTCTCTTTGCTAAACTGGACAACATATATGTGCTTATAATGCTCGGCACAACCGTTTGGCTGGGATTGATTGGCTTTATCGACGACTACATCAAAGTGTTCAAGAAACACAAAGAAGGTCTGCGTGGCAAATACAAAATAATCGGTCAAGTGGTGCTGGGACTTGCTGTCGGCCTGCTGATTATGTATCACCCCGACATAACCATCAAGGAGACATCGTCGGTCGAATCATACGTTGCATCGCACAATGTGAACATCGAGGACAACTACGACAGAGCGAAGCGCGAGTTTTCGCAAGACCCTGTAAAATCGACAAAAACAACCATTCCGTTTGTAAAAAGCAACGAGCTCGACTATGCCAAGATTGTCACCTGGATGGGCGACTGGGCAAATAACTGGGTGTGGCTGGTTTATGTATTAATAGTGATATTCGTTGTAACCGCGACATCGAATGGAGCCAACCTGACCGACGGTATCGACGGACTGGCGACAGGAACGTCGGCCATCATCGGCTCAACATTGGCAATACTCGCCTGGGTGTCGGGCAATATCATATTTGCCAACTATCTGAACATAATGTTCCTGCCCAACATTGGAGAACTGGCGATATTCATCACCGCTTTTGTCGGTGCCACGTTGGGATTCCTGTGGTACAACACCCATCCAGCTGAGATATTTATGGGCGACACCGGCTCCTTGGCCATCGGCGGTATCATTGCCGTCTTTGCCCTCCTTATCCGCAAAGAGCTGCTTATCCCCATCCTTTGCGGAATCTTCCTGATGGAGAGTGTTTCAGTCATCATACAGACAACCCATTTCAAACGCACCAAAAAGAAATATGGTGAAGGACGACGGGTATTCCTTATGGCCCCGCTGCACCATCACTACCAGAAAAAAGGCATAAAAGAAGAAAAAATTGTAACCCGGTTCTATCTGATTGGTATCTTACTGGCAATAATCAGCATTGTAACCCTGAAACTTAGATAAAAACTTAACTCTGAATAAACATCTTTGAAATATGTACGAAGCATTAGCAACACAAGGTCGTGAAAGAGTCCATACCGGACTTGCCGGCATCGACAGTGCCAAATTGAAAAAACTGCGCAACACCCATTTGAAAGAGTGTTTCAATCTGATTGACGAGATGCGCCACAAACTAGAATTTGTAGCCCGCATAAAAGGCGTGTCGTTTATTGACGATGCAGCGTCGCGCAGCCCTCTCTCAACGTGGTACGCTTTGGAAACTATAGAAGGCAAAGTGATTTGGATTGCAAACGGCGCCGTCAACAGTATTCAGAAAGCTGCCGAGTTTAAACGTCTCAAAGCACTGGTTGAGAACAAAGTAAGAATGATTATATGCTTGGGCGACTGCTCACTGTATCAGACCGTGTTCGGCGATGTGGTGAAAAACATCATTCCCGTTCAGACCATCGGAGAGGCCATTAACAAAGCATTTTACAGCAGCGATGAGAATATGAAAGTCCTCTTCTCGCCGGCAGCTGAGAACGGTATCTCTTACGAATCACAAGGAGAGTCATACAAACACGAAGTCAACGAATTATAAAATGTCACCGACAAAAACCAACATATCGCGCAAACTGCTCAACCCCTTCAAGGGCGACAAGGCTATTTGGCTAATATTCACAATATTGGTCATCATTTCACTTGTCTCTGTTTTCAGTTCGATAGGCTATTCCGCCATCATAACCCATACAACACCGGAAAAGGCCTTTGTGCGTCATTCGCTTTTTGTCATTGTCACATTCATTACGGTAATATTGTTGTCGAATTTCAACTACCGCAGTTTCTCAAACCTTTCGTGGTTTGGATATCTGCTGTCGGTGGCGCTGCTTATAGCGGTTCTTGTGATTGGACACAAGACCAACGACGCCGGTTCAGGTATGAGCCGTTGGCTTATGCTGCCTGGACATATTAAATTCCAGCCCTCAGAGTTGGCAAAGATAGTTGTGATTGTCTATCTGGCCCGCTTGCTGACACAGGAAAAAGACAATCTGAAAGAGTGGTCGACATTCCGCAACATATTAATACCCATTTTCATTATCATCGGCCTGATTGTATTTGACAACCTGTCAACCGCCCTGATTATCTTTGTTATATGCTTCATTATGCTCAGGCTGGCACCCATAAACACAAAACATTGGCGTCTGACGATACTGGCACTCATCATTGTAGGAGCCATCGCACTTCCGTTCCTGTCTCGTTCCGGAACGTGGAGCACCCGTGTTGACAGATGGTTGCATTTCGACAGAACCGAGATTTCGCAAGAGTCGATGGCTAGAATGGCTGTTGCATCGGGCAAATTCTTCGGTGTCGGTGTCGGCTCCACAGTACAGGCACGACTGATGACACAAGCCAACAACGACTTTATCTATGCGATAATCATTGAAGAAACAGGTATGCTGGGCGGGGCAGTTGTTTTCCTGCTTTATGTGTTTCTATATGTAAGATGTATAAAAATAGCACTGCGGTGCAAGGGTGATTTCGGGCGAATGACAGTAATTGGGTTAGGAACCCTGATCTTTATTCAGGCGGCGATACATATGAGTGTCTCGGTGGGTGCACTTCCAGTCACAGGACAGACCTTGCCCTTCATCAGTTCGGGAGGAACAGCCTATTTATGTATGGGACTGGCACTTGGGGTGATACAGGCTGTAGCCTACGACGTTAACAAAAACGAGGCAAAAGCAAAACTCAGCACAGTTGCGTCCTCGGCAGAGGAGCCAACAGACATTATTGAACCAACAACACAAACGGAAGGAGAATAATTAAAATGAAAGTAATAGTCAGCGGAGGAGGAACCGGCGGTCACATTTTTCCCGCCATCGCAATTGCAAACGCCGTCAAGAACAGATATTCTGACGCCGAGATCCTGTTTGTCGGTGCTGAAGGACGTATGGAAATGGAGAAAGTTCCAGCTGCAGGCTACACCATAAAAGGTCTGCCAATAGCAGGATTGCAGCGCAAACTGACTATCGGCAACATCATCAAGAACCTCCAGCTGCCTTTCAAGATGGCCAAGAGCCGTATTATGGTAAAGAAAATCATACGCTCTTTCCAGCCTGATATCGTTGTCGGTGTTGGCGGTTTTGCCAGCGAGCCCACCTTGAAAGCCGCTGCCGCTATGGGCTACCCTACCCTTCTGCAGGAGCAGAACTCCTATGCCGGACTTACAAACAAGATGCTCTCAAAATCAGCCACCACCATCTGTGTTGCCTACGATGGTATGGAGCGATTCTTCCCAAAAGAAAAGATTGTCTTTACCGGCAACCCAGTGCGGTCAAGTATTGAAGATATGGATGTTACAAAAGAGCAAGGTCGCGCTAATTTCGAATTGAGAAACGACAGCCGTGTAATACTCATTATTGGAGGAAGCCTCGGTGCACGAAGCATCAACCAGATGATGCTCAAGAGTCTGCCTATGGTCGACGATCTGTTTGTAAAAAACAACATCCAAGTCGTCTGGCAAACGGGCAGTTATATGTATGACGAAGCTGTAGCTGCCGTTGTAAAAGCCAATGCCGGCGAGACGATAAAAGTCCACAAGTTTATTTCCCAGATGGATATGGCCTATGCAGCCGCCGACATAATCATTTCGCGCGCTGGCGCTATCGCCATCAGCGAACTCTGCATTGTAGGCAAGCCCATCATCCTCATCCCTTCGCCCAATGTTGCCGAAGATCATCAGACAAAGAATGCACTTGCTCTTGTCGAAAAGGGAGCAGCCTTGATGGTTCGCGACAACGAATGTGGCGACACAGGACTGCAAACTGCAATCGACTTGATGGGCGATACCGGGCAACAGTCAGAGATGAGCAAAAACATCCTTAACCTTGCACGTCGCAAAGCCGCCGACCGCATCGTTGATGAAATCGAAAAAATACTAACTAAAAAATAGAACCCTTTTAACCCTTTAAACCTTTCAAACCTTTTAACCTTTTCAACCTTTCAAACCCCTTAAACAATCATAATGAATTACTACTTTTTAGGCATAGGAGGCATAGGAATGAGCGCCATCGCGCGTTTCTTCAAGCAGAGCGGACACACTGTCAGCGGCTACGACCGTACTGAGTCGCCGTTGACCCGCCAGCTTGTCGAAGAGGGTATTCCAATCCATTACGACGACAACCCCGACCTCATTCCAGCCAATATCGACCTCACCATATACACTCCGGCTATTCCACAGGACAACAAGGAGTTTCAGCATTTGCAGCAGAGTGGCTGTCCTATGAAAAAGCGCTCGCAGGTGCTTGGCGAACTTACACGTGGCAAGAAATGCATTGCCGTCGCCGGTTCGCATGGAAAAACTACCACAAGTGCTATGATTGCCTACCTGCTCAGTAAGTCAGACTTTGGCTGCTCAGCTTTCCTCGGCGGCATTTCCAAAAACTTCGACAGCAATCTTTTGGTCAACACCGACAGCGAGTATATCGTTGTTGAAGCCGACGAGTACGACCGCTCATTCTTGCAGCTCCACCCCTACTTTTCGGTCATTACCGCCACCGATCCCGACCATCTTGACATCTACGGCACCCACGAGAAACTCATTGAGGCGTTCGAGCAATATGCCAACCAGACATCGCCCGACGGAGCGCTCTTTGTCAAAGAGGGACTCGTAGAGCACCATCACGACCACGAAGAAGAGGAAGAGCACCATTGTCACCATCTCCACATCGGCGAGGAAATCAAATGCTACACCTACTCTGCCCGCTCCATCGAGCCCGACTATTACGCCATCAATGTGCGCAACTACAACGGCAACATCTATTTTGATCTCCGCACCCCCGGCAAGGTGCTCTATGATTTGGAGTTGACCGCCTCTTGCCTCTACAATGTCGAAAACGCCGTTGCCGCTGCCGCCGTCGCCCTTTCTTGCGGCTTGGATGAATACCAGCTTCGCAACGGACTCAAGACCTTCCAAGGCATCCGTCGCCGTTTCGATGTACGCATAAAGAACAAAGATCTGGTCTATATCGACGACTATGCCCATCATCCAAAAGAGATTGCGGCAACCATTGAGTCAATCAAATACCTCTACCCCGACAAACGCATTGTCGGCATCTTCCAGCCACATCTCTATTCACGCACCAAAGACCTCGCCAACGATTTTGCAGAAGCGCTCAAGCCTTTGGACGAAATCATCCTTATGCCCATCTATCCCGCTCGTGAGAAACCCATACCCGGCGTCTCTTCAGGTATGATTCTGCGCAAGATGGAAACGATGAACAAATACCTCTGCAGCGCCGACCAGGTCCCCGACCTTGTCGAAGCCCTATGCCCCGATGTCGTAGTCACTATGGGCGCCGGCGACATCGACCGCCTCGTACCCATCCTCGAACAACGCCTCACAGAATAAAACAACCATAAATATAAAATATAAACTACCTCTAATGCGTCCGTCGCTCAAACATATCATCATCATCGTGCTTCTGGCAGCCATCGTCATCACATTCCATATCGTGAGACGCAACGCCACTATGCGCGGACTCGAATGCACCGTCACTCCAGACCGTTCTTCCTGCCTGCTCTCTTCGCACGATGTCGACAGCCTCATCCTGATGAATCATCCCAACCTGCTGAAGACCGACATCAAGAAAGTGGACAAAAAAGCTATCGTCAACACACTCGAGGCTCATCCCTACATCCTCCACGCCGACGCCCGTATGACTACCGGCGGCAAACTCGTCGTGAATGTCCAGCAGCACATTCCCGTTGTCAGGATGTTCTATCAGGGCAACGAATTCTACATTTCCCGCGAGGGCACTTGTATGCCGCTCTCCGCCAAACGCTACTGCCACCTCCTTGTCGGCAGCACTATGTCCGAAGAGCCCCTGCTTGCTCACCCCACCAAACTCAACCTCGCCGACACCTCCAATCACCGCCAGCCACAATCCCCTCTCAAAATCTGGAAACTGGCCTCTTTCCTCTACGACAATCCCAAATACGGTGACGTTTTCGACCAAGTCTACGTAGGCGACAAAGGCGACCTCTTTCTTGTCCCCAAACTCGGCAGCATCACCGTCAACATCGGCGACACAACTATGCTTCAACGCAAATTCACCAACCTATGGGCCTTTTTCGACCAGGGCATAAGCCAGGTCGGGTGGGACACCTACTCCGCCATCAGTCTCAAATACAAAGGTCAGGTGGTCTGCACAAAAAAATAATTCAATCCTCTCAACGAAATCAAAAAAACAATAAAAATACATCGATTATGAATAACGAAAAGGACATTGTTGTCGGACTCGACATCGGAACAACCAAAATCGCCTGTTTCATCGGTCAACGCGCCGAAAACGACAAAATCAAAATCATAGGCTTTGGCAAAACACCCTCGAAGGGTGTTGAACGCGGCGTTGTGAGAAGCATCACCGCTACCGCCGAAAGTATCACCAAAGCTGTCGCCACCGCCTCCGAGCAGGCCGGCATTGCCGTTCACGAGGTATACGTCGGCATCGCCGGACAGCACATCAAGAGCATCCAGAACACCGGCACTGTCGTCATTCCGCCCGAACACAAATTCATCGAGCAGGAGGATGTCGACCGCCTCATCGACGAGCAGCACAACATTATGCTCAACCCCGGCGAGGATATCATCCACATCTTCCCCCAGAACTATGTCGTTGACGGCGAAGAGCTCAGTCTCGACATTGACCCCGTCGGTGTGCCAGGCAAACAGCTCAAATCCACCTTTCATATCGTCACCGGCAACACGATGAATCTCATCAACATCCACGACAGCGTTGAGCGTGCCGGACTCACCATCAAGGGCGTCGTCCTCGAGCCTATCGCCTCCGCTTTCGCTGTTCTTGACAACACCGACCGCGACGCGGGCGTAGCCCTCGTCGACATCGGCGGCGGCACCACCGACATCGCTATCTTCCACGAAGGGGTCATCCGCCACACCAGCGTTCTCCCTCTTGCAGGCAACGCTATCACCAATGACATCAAGGAAGGCTGCAAGATCCTACGCGAACAGGCCGAAACCCTCAAAACCCGCTTCGGTTCCTGCCTGCCGCAGAATGTCAGCGAAAACGACATCATCTCCATTCCTGGACTCCGCACCCAGCCACCTCGCGAAATCAGTATGCGCACCCTCGCCGGCATCATCAAGGCACGCACCGAAACCATCCTCGAGCAGGTCGATTTTGAAATCAAGAAATCCAAACTCGAGAAGCACATCTTTGCAGGAATCGTCCTCACCGGCGGCGGCGCCCAGCTGCGTCACATCAAGGAACTCACCGAGTTCACCACCGGCATCGACACCCGCATCGGACTACCAAACGAGCACCTTGACAAGGACACCGACCCAGAAATCATCAACACTATGTATTCCACTGGTATCGGTCTCGTTCTCTACGGCTTCCGCGAACTCGACGAGAAACAGCGTCACAATCAGGAAACCCTCGAGGAGCAGCAGCCCGAACCCGAGCAGGAACCCACCAAGGTTGAGAACATCGACGATATCTTCGCTCCTCTCCCCGACGACAAAACAACGGTTGACGAGCCCAACGACATCGAAGTGGAAGTGCCCAAGAAGCCCAAACCCGCCAAAAGTCCTAAAGTCCCCAGAAACAATAAACCCGGTTTCGGAACTCAGCTTATGAAATCTATCGACAAGTATTTTGGTAAGGTTTTCGGTGACGACACCATCCGCAACGAAGGCAACGACGAACACGACCTTTAGGAACCTAAAATTTCACCTCGTTAATAACCTGTTGATAACAAATCCCGAAATCGTTTTGTCACACCTGCCTAATCTCGTATTTTTACAAAAAATATCATAAAGCCCTAAATACATCCATCGCATTCATAATCAACAATCTGCAAAGAAATAAGTACAATGGAAGATAGCACATTTTCTATGAATAACGACAATCAGGCTCAATTTTCGACCTCAATGCAGTTCGAGCCGCTGCGCGAGCAACCCGCCAAAATAAAAGTTATCGGCGTCGGTGGCGGTGGTGGCAACGCCGTCAACCATATGTTCCGCCAAGGTATCCACGGTGTAGATTTCATCGTCTGCAACACCGATGCCAAAGCCCTGGCTACCAGCCCCGTTCCCAACAAGATCGAACTCGGCAAACTCGGCGCCGGCAACATCCCCGAGCACGCCCGCAAAGCAGCCCTCGAACACAAAGACGAAATCCGTGAAGCCATCTCCGACGACACCCAGATGCTCTTCATCACCGCAGGTATGGGCGGTGGCACCGGTACCGGTGCAGCTCCCGTCATCGCAGAGATAGCCAAAAGCATTGAGATTGACGACGATATGGTTCCCCACATCCTCGTGGTCGCCATCGTCACTATGCCCTTCTCCTTCGAAGGCAAACGCCGCAAAGAGCAGGCCGCTGCCGGCATCGAAGAACTCAAGAAGCACGTCGACGCTATCCTCGTCATCAACAACGACAAGTTGCGCGACCTTGGCAACCTGCCTCTCAACCAGGCTTTCAGCCGCGCCGACGACGTACTCCTCACCGCAGCCAAAGGCATAGCCGAAATCATCACCGTCTCAGCCTACGTCAACATCGACTTCCGCGATGTCAACACCGTGATGGAAAAGAGCGGCACCGCCCTTATGGGTGCTGGCGAAGGTCACGGCGAAAACCGCGCCCGCGAAGCCATCGAGCAAGCTACAACTTCCGTACTCCTCAACGACAACGACATCCGCGGAGCAAAGAATATTCTCCTCTATTTCTCTTGCGCACCCAACCACCAGATCACTATGGACGAACTCGGCGAAGTCACCGACTACATCTCCGACCTCACCGGCAACAACGAGACCAACGTCATCTGGGGTATTGGCGACGACGACACTCTCAACGACGAGCTCCGCATCACCCTTATCGCCACCGGCTTCGAACAGCGCCCCGGTCCCACGGTTCACAAACTTGATCCGGAAGTCAAGACCGCTCCCGTCACCGAGCCCGACAACAAGTCCGCTCAGGTCGAAACCACCGAGAAGAGCTACACCACTCAGAACGTCGCCGAGCACGCTACAACGACTGTTGTCGACGACACCCTTCCCAAACCCACAAGCGAAGTCAACGGCCGCCGCATCTTCGTGCTCGAAACCCCGGCCCTCGAGGAACTTCCCGAAGCTGAAGTGTGCGAAGCCGTCCACGAAGAGCCCGTCGCCCTCAGCGGCAACAGCCATCTTGACGAAATCCGCTTAGTATCACGTGTCGAGCCCGAACAGCCCAAAGTCGAAACCCCTGCTCCTCAGGAACCCACCTTCCACATCGAGCCCACACCCGCCTTTGAGCCTGCCTCGGCCTTCGAACCAGAAGTCGCCACAGCTCCCGTCGTCGAAGAGAAGCCCGTCGTTACCGTCCAGCGCGAAACCATCACCGAACAGCAGCTCGAAAAGGCACTCCAGCCTTCCGACGAGGACCTCAACGACATCCGTCTCCGTCAGCGCGCCGAGCGCATCCGCCGTATGAACGACCTCCTGCGCAACGACCCCAACGGACCCAAGCAAATCGAGGATATGACCACCGAAGAGCTCGCCACCGAGCCCATCTACCAGACCCCGCATTCCGCCGAAAGCGACGCCTCGCGCACTCGCATCAACCTCGACGGATCCATCTCCAAAGGCATCAACTTCCTCGACAACCTTCCCGACTAATACTCCCCCGAAAATACATCTTTGAAACTATCATACAAAAAGGACGTCCCCGCACAAGGACGTCCTTTCATTTTGTGCCCTTTGACCACCATAAACGCATTTTTTATTAACACATTATCTTATCCGCTTGTATTGTCCCTTAATTCCAATTAATTCCCCCAATAGTTCTTAACTCAATTCTGGGTCAACGCTATCCCAACTCTGGCTTTACGCATAAAAAACGGAATTGGAATCCAGATTTTTCTATTTTCAAATTATAATTCTCAATTTATTTGTACTTTTGCAATCTCTAATTAATAATAGTACATTACTTTAAAAAGCTATCATACACTACAATACGCAAAAATGAACAAGAAGATATTCGGAACGATTTGCGGAATCGGCGCCGCCGTATGCTACGGTACCAACCCCCTCGGCGCACAACTCTATGACGAGGGTATGCATCCCGGATGCGTGCTTGCCTGGCGCTTCGGCCTTGCCTGGCTTATCATCGCCGTCGTGATGATGTTCCGAAAAGAAAGCCTCAAAATCAACCGCCGCGAGTTCGGCGCACTCTCCGCCCTCGGCCTCCTCTTCCTCGCCTCGTCGCTCACACTATACGTCAGCTTCCAAAAGATGGCCGTCGGCGTCGCATCCACCATCCTCTTCGTCTACCCTGTGCTCACCGCCGGCATTATGGCCCTCTTCTTCAAAGAAAAAATCACTCTGACCACCATCGTCTCCATCGTCCTCTCCTTCCTCGGAGTAATGCTGCTCTACTGGAACCCCGACGGAACAACGCTATCCACACTCGGCGTCGTCCTCGTGCTCATCTCAGCCCTCACCTATGCCGTTTACATCATCGTGATGAACAAGGCGCAACTCAATATGTCGTCGTTCAAAATCAACTTCTACGTACTTATTTATTGTGCTTTGGGCAACCTGCTAATGGCTCTCTGCTTTGAAGGCGGATTCCAAATACCGCAGACGGCAATAAGTTGGTTCTATGTCGGTTGGCTCGCCGTGGTGCCCGCAATACTTGCTCTGGTGATGATGGTTTATGCCGCCAAATACATAGGTTCGACCCCGACGGCCATTATGGGCGCTCTTGAGCCGACGACTGCCGTATTGATAGGCATATTCATCTTCGGTGAAGCCTTCACCACCAATCTAGCCATCGGCATAGTGCTGATATTCATCGCCGTAATCATTATCGCCCTCAAAAGCAATAAAAAAGAAAAAACATCGTTAAATCAAAAAAAATATGGAAGTAATAATAGGAAGTATAATTGGAAGTAAAAAAAGGAAGTTAAGCGCTACGCGCAGGACAATACAAAATCATTTGTCCTTCTATAACTCCCACCTTAACTCCCAATTAGAATTCTACTTTAACTTCCTTTAAACCTTTAAAACCTTTTCAACCTTTAAAACCCTTCAAACCCTATTAATGTCACACATAACTTTACTCCTGATATTCCTGTTCGGCGCTATGGGCATCTCGTTTCTCTGTTCCATACTGGAGTCGGTGCTGATGTCCACCCCCCTCTCCTACATCACGATGCGCGAGGACGCCGGATTCAAACCCGCCACCCGATTCAAGGACTACAAGACCGACAACGGCAAGCCTATTGCCGCCATACTGTCGCTTAACACCATAGCCAACACCATCGGCGCCGCCGGCGTCGGCAACCAGGTGACCGAGGCCTTCGGCAACGAATGGTTCGGATTGGTTTCGGCAATCACGACCATCCTCATCCTTATCTTCTCAGAGATTATTCCCAAAACCATAGGCACCCGCTACTGGAAACGTCTGATGGGTTTCACGGCTCGCACCATCCGCTTCCTGATTGTGATAATGTACCCACTGGTGCTGCTCATAGGACTGCTGACGAAACTCTTTGCCGGCAAAGAGGATGAAGCTATCGTGAGCCGCGAAGAGGTAGCGGCTATGGCCGACGTGGGAGAGGACGAAGGTGTGCTCGACGAGGACGAAAACAAAATCATTCAGAACGTCATCAAGCTCGACGACGTTAAAGCCTATGACGTGATGACTCCCCACTCGGTGGCCGCAGTCGCACCCGAGTCGATGACCCTCAAGGAGTTCTACAAGGTCGAGGAATACAGCCATTTCAGCCGCATCCCCGTCTATGCCGACGATCCTGAATATATTACCGGCTACATCCTCCGCAGCGACGCCCTCGAAGACCTCGCCGAAGACAAATTCAACAAACGCCTCAAGGACATCAAGCGCGACATACCGCTATTCAATGAGGAAAAGTCGGTGAGCGAGATATGGGACTCGCTGCTCAAACACAAGGAGCAGATCGCCATCATCATCGACGAATACGGCGGCTTCCAGGGAATCCTCACCCTCGAGGATATCATCGAAACAATACTCGGTCTCGAAATCATCGACGAAAACGACGAAGTGAGCGATATGCAACAGTTTGCCCGTGAACGCTGGCAGCAGCGTCAGCGCCGCTTCAAGAGCATACGCCTGCCTGAAGAGGAGGAGAAGGAATCGGAGAACGAGGAACGGAAAACGGAAAGCGTATGAACATTGCAGCATTGGTCTCTGGCGGCGTCGACAGCTCTGTTGTCGTGCACCTGCTCAAGGAGCAGGGCTATACTCCCGACATCTTCTACATCCGCATCGGTATGGAAGCCGAAGACGGCTACATCGACTGCCCCGCTGAGGAGGACATCGAGATAACCTCCTTTATCGCCAAGAAATACGGCTGCCGCTTTGAGGAGGTCAATCTGCACAAGGAATACTGGGACAATGTGGTGAGCTACACCATCGAATCGGTCCGCAAGGGTCTCACTCCCAACCCTGACGTGATGTGCAACCGGATGATAAAGTTCGGAGCCTTCGAGCAACGTTGCGGCAAGGACTACGACCGCATAGCCACAGGCCATTACGCAACAACTGAAAATATTGACGGCACTACCTTTCTGGCAACTGCCAAGGACCCCATCAAGGACCAAACCGACTTCCTTACGCAACTTACTTATCCTCAAATAGCAAAGGCGATGTTCCCAATCGGGCACCTTATGAAGAGCGAAGTACGGCAAATAGCCCACGACGCTCATCTACCCTCCGCCGACCGCAAGGACAGTCAAGGTATCTGTTTTTTAGGCAAAATAAACTACAACGACTTCATCCAGCGCTATCTTGGCGAGAAAGAGGGCAAGATCGTCGAACTAGAGACAGGCAAAATCCTAGGCACCCACAAAGGCTACTGGTTCCACACCATAGGCCAGCGTAAAGGATTGTTCCTCAGCGGCGGACCTTGGTTTGTGGTAAAGAAAGACATCGAGGAGAATGTGCTTTATGTAAGTCAGGGATACACTCCTGAAGCCCAGTACGGCAAAGAAATCAACCTATTGGGTTTCCACTACCTCAGCGCCGACATTTGGAGCACGCCCGCCGACGCAAGCCCTATCGACAACTGGAGCGTCGATGTGAAGTTCAAGATTCGCCACACGCCCGACTTTGCGCAGGGACACCTCACGCGTGTTGAAGACCCCATCTATGGCACTCTGTTCCACCTCACCAGTGACACAAAGATTCAAGGCATCGCCGCCGGCCAGTACGCCTCAATTTACGACAACGACGCCCACCTGATGGTAGCATCGGGGATGATAATTTGAATAATATTTTGTCAGTCCCAAAATACTTCGTAACTTTGCAACAAATTAAGTAATAAAAATAGCCTATTAAACACAGGTCTAACTCAGACAATATAAGAGGGTTATAAAATGGAAACAACAATGCGGACTGATTCAAGAAGCAAAGATATTCTCTCCACTTTGCGTAAACAGGTTTCTACACTTGCATCGCAATCAGAAGACGAAGCTTTATTGGCAGATATTCTGGCAATGCTCAATGGGATAAAGAGACCGTGCACATACACTGCCGAAGAATTTGCCGGAGTTTTAAAAGAGTCTGACGAGGATTACAAGGCTGGCCGTTATGTCAGCAACGAGGAATTGTTTGCTCGATATGGCTTATAACATTCATTGGACTCGTCGTGCTTCGTCAGACATTGACAGTATTTTTCACTTTTATAGTGAAAATGCAAGTATTCTGGTTGCTTCCCGACGCTTGCATAAGATAAAGAAAGACATTGCAATATTAAAGTATATGCCCAATATAGGCCGATTGGATGATAAATACTCCCACACGCCCAACTATCGATATTTGAATGTATTAGACTATCGAATATACTATTTTGTTGAAGAGAAAGATGTTTTCATTGCTGCAATTTGGGATTATCGACAAGGAGGCAGTACTTTTTAGTTTAGCATAATACTAATAATACAATTTTATTTATAATATAGAATAGGAAAGAATATTAAATATTAGACATAATAAAGCGATATTGCTTGAAAGATGAAGCTCAAATTCTGGACAAATTTGATATTACAAATCATCAAAAAGCAGATCGCTCGTGAGAAATCGCGAGCTTTCTTGTATGATTTGTAGGTAAGTCCAGAAACCTCGAGCTTCAACAAAAGGCTCGCGGTTTTTTTTATAATATGCAGATACCTATTGGACAAATTATCAGAGACGAACTCCGTCGGCAAGGCCACACAAATGAGTGGCTTGCTGAACGTATCAATGTCCATCCACGCACGGTGCAAAAGATATTTCTAAAACCGACAATAGACACCCAACAATTATTGACTATCAGTCAAGCACTCAGGGTTGATTTCTTTCGATTATATTCTGATCAGGTCAAATAGGAAAACAAAATACACTTCAATGAGTACTATGCCCAATTCGGGCGCAGTGCCCGTTTCGGGCGTGATAATAACAAAAGAATCATCGTATTTTTGCATTGTGTTTTACCTCATCAGAGGAACCCGAAAAGCCGTTAAGTGAGTAGGGAAAACAATAAACTTCAATAATTATGGAAGCTAAAAAACAAAACGAGGAACTCCAATCGCGTAGAGAGTTCTTCAAGAAAGCTGCCAAGAAAGCACTGCCTATCCTCGGTGCAATAGCACTAGCAAATTCACCCATTATTGCGCAGGCAGCGGAAAATGAGCCAATGGGATGTCAATATGGCTGTACTATGAGTTGTACCGGTTGTACTGGATGTACTAAAGAATGTGGAGGATGTACAGGATGTACGGGATGTACGGGCTATTGTTTAAACAATTGTTTTGGTATATGCAAAGAATCATGCAAACATACATGCAAAGGCGATTGTACTAAAGGATGCCACGGATGGACAAATTAAACATCCCTACCATAATGTCTAATCATTAAACAAATATGGGTACAATCAGACCTAATGAAGCGGTTTGGCGGGGTGGTATGTCTAAAACCATCACGTTCATTGTCACCAAGGACTGCCAGCTGGCTTGCAAGTATTGCTATCTGGTAGGAAAGAATGTGAAGGAGAGGATGTCGTGGGATACGGCGAAGACGTTTATCGACTATGTTCTATCACATGAGGAGGAGTTCCGCGAGGAGAGCGTGGTGTGGGACTTTATCGGTGGTGAACCATTCCTGGAGATTGAGCTTATCGACAAGATTTGCGACTACCTCAAACTTCGGATGTTTGAGCTGAACCACCACTGGTTCAACAGCTACCGCTTCTCATTCTCGACCAACGGCATCAACTACCACACGCCTGAAGTGCAGAACTTCATTCAGAAGAACCGCGAACACCTCTCGATAGGCATCACCATCGACGGGACGGAGAAGAAACACGACTTGAACAGGGTGTATAAGACAACTACCCCTCAGTCACTTCGTGACAGCTCCCCTAAAACAGGGGAGCAGCAGAGTCTGGAAAGAGGGAGTTACAAGGATGTGGTGAAGAACATCCCGCTGTGGCTGTCGCAGTTCCCCGATGCTGGAACGAAGGTAACCATCAGCAGTGCCGACATCCCCTATATTACCGAGAGTGTGCTGCACCTCTACAGCCTCGGCATTCATCAGGTGAATATCAATGTGGTGTTCGAGGATGTGTGGCAGGATGGCGACGACCTCCGCTTTGAGGAGCAACTGATGCAACTGGCGGACGCCATCATCGATGGTGGATACTACCAGGACTACGCCTGTTCGTTCTTCAGCGAAAACATTGGCAAGCCTCTCGATCCAGAGCGCGACAACCAAAACTGGTGCGGCGCGGGGCGTATGCTCTCCGTCGATGCAGCCGGCAACCTCTATCCCTGCACACGCTTCGCGCAGTACTCGCTGCGGAGCAAGAAAGCGCTCATCATCGGCAACATCAAGGACGGCATCAACCAAAACCTGTTACGGCCGTTCCTAACACTTGACCGCACGACGCAGAGTCCGCAAAAGTGCCTCGAATGCGAAGTAGCCTCGGGCTGCGCCTGGTGTCAGGGCGAGAACTACGATGCAGCGCAGACCAACACCATATACGAGCGCAGCACGGCTATCTGCCTGATGCACAAAGCTCGCGTACGTGCCAACAACTACTACTGGAACAAGCTTTACCGCAAACTTGAGCTCAAAGGACGCCGCGAGGAGTTTGAGAAAAACAAACGTGATGTTAAACCTGAAATCTGTTAAGGCTTATGATGCAATACCTTGTTATATTACTGGATGACACTTCGGTAAGTTATTGCCACGCAGATAATCCATATATTGAGCGGCGACTGATTAGTCTCGAAGACCTTAAGGCGGGTATCCTCTACGCTATGAAGCAAAACCTGATGATTCAGTTTGTCCACCCCGACTATGAATTGCCACGGGAATATCTTGAAGTGATTGACACCATCGACCACCACGACATTGTACCTTTCCCAATGAATGGTGATGTGGTTATCGGCGGAGTGGAGGAAGATGCAGTATGCGTACTACGGATGAACAAACGGGAGCTTCTCTCCAGTGGCGACTCCGTGTGCAAAATGCTAACAAAAGTGCAGCGACTAAACATAGTTATTACTGACATCGAGACGTACACTGACGAAGACCTGAAACTATACAACACCGTCCTTGAACAGTGGAGCGAAACGCTTAAAACGGAATATCTAAAAGGCAAAACGCCACAGTTCAACCTGCTGACCGACCGCATAATACTCGACCATCCCAACCATTGCAACGCTGGTGTGGAAAACATTACGCTGGCCCCAAATGGCAAGTACTACCTCTGCCCAGCGTTCTACTACAGCGACCCCGACGACAGCATTGACCCCAATGGCATCAAGAACCAGCAGTTGCTACGCCTCGACCACGCGCCGCTGTGTCGCAACTGCGATGCCTACCACTGCCGCCGCTGCGTCTGGCTGAACCGCAAAACGACATTAGAGGTAAACACTCCGAGCCACGAGCAGTGTATTGTGGCACATACAGAACGCGATGCCTCCCGACGCCTTTTGCAATCCATCCGCAAAGAGGCAACTTTTATGCCTAACATAGAAATAAAGGAATTAAACTATATCGACCCATTCGAGGTCAGAAAGAATTGGTAAACAATGAAAGAAAAAGTTGGACAAGTAACCATAGAAGAACGCAACGAAATACAGCAACTTTTCGAGCGTAAAAATGGCCTCAACGAGCTGGCCAAAATCCTAACGCCCGACAACGACGCCCTCTACCAAAAACTGGTAAAGGATATGGGCGAAACAGGGACAAATTTTCAGAACTGGTGGGACCGTATGTCGGCCAAATACCAATGGAAATCGACCCCTAACGGCCATTGGGAAATCAACTTTGACACCTGTGAAATCTTTTTATCGGAATAATAAAGAATGGTACTACTTGGAGTGATTGGTGGCTCAGAAATAATAGTCATCTTACTAATTGTTCTGGTGCTGTTCGGTGGGAAAAAGATTCCTGAGTTAATGAAAGGTCTTGGAAAAGGCGTAAAGGAATACAAAAATGCGATGAACGGCATTGAAAGCGAGGTCAACGATATGACAACAGACGCACCTGCAGACAAGGATGTCCGCAATCCCGAAAATGGCTGAAGGTAAGACTTTCTGGGGACACGTCGAGGTGTTTCGCTGGATGTTGGTGCGCTGCATTGCAGTGGTATTTAGTCTTGCTATTGTTGCGTTCTGTTACAAGGACTTTGTCTTTGAAGGCCTTATCCTCGCCCCTTGCCGTCGTAACTTTATCACATACCAATTGTTTGGCAAGATTGGACTTGCGGCAAACGTAGGCAATATTGAGATGATAAACATTAATTTAGCATCACAGCTGATGACTCATCTCAGTATTTCGTTCTATCTTGCCGCTGTGGTAGCATTCCCTTATATCATTGCTGAAATATGGTTTTTCGTCAAACCTGCGCTCTACAGCAACGAACGTAAGTCTGCTGTAATTGCAACAATTGCTTTTTTCTTCCAATTTTTCCTTGGACTTGCCCTGGCATACTTCCTTATATTCCCACTGACATTCAACTTTCTTGGCAATTACCAGGTCAGTGAGCGCATCGTCAACCAAATATCGCTTTCGTCGTACATTGGAACCTTTATCGGCCTGATGTTTATGATGGGACTGGTATTTGAGATGCCTATAGTGGCCTACTTCTTTGCACGTATCGGCATCTTGAAGTCTGACTTCCTGCGCCGCAGCCGCAAAGTGGCCGTCGTACTGGTTCTTGTCGCAGCAGCATTTATCACACCGTCTACCGATATCTTTACGATGTGCCTCGTTGCACTACCGTTGTGGTTGCTTTTTGAATTTTCAATATCAGTGACAAAAAGGGCAGAGAAAAATGAGCCTACTACAGGAGAATAGCTTTCCTCCATAGTTCGTTGTATTTTAATCGGCGTCTTTGTGGCGAAACCCTCGTACAAAAACACACTGACAATGTAACCTTCCAATGCTACATACTCAGCATCGCCTCCGGCCAATACGCCTCAATTTACGACAACGACGCCCACCTGATGGTAGCATCGGGGATGATAATTTGAATATAATTTGGTCAATTCAAAAATAGTTCGTATTTTTGCATCGGAGTTTTGACAAGAGTTTTAAAAAAAACACTATCAATAATATGGGTAAACAGAGTAGAGACAATGTATTGGAAATGATTCGCACAACGGTTCGTGCAACCGAACCTGATGCTGAGATTATCCTTTACGGATCCCGCGCACGAGGCGACGCTCGCGAGGATTCAGATTGGGATATTATTGTTCTCTTAAACAAACCTCCTATGCCCCATAATGAAAGATACGAAATTGCTTGCGACCTATGGGATAAAGGTTTTGATATCGGAGAAGAAATCAACACCTTCGTTTACACAAAAGATCAATGGGATTCCGCGCCGCCATCACTATTCAAACATAATGTCAGAGAGGAAGGTATAAGATTATGAGTCTAACGGACGAAGAACGAGAAGCGATTGTAAAATATCGCATATAAAAAGCTTTTGTTGCACTAGAAGATGTCAATCAAATGACATTATTGGGGCGCTGGAGTGCAGCTGCTAACAGGATGTATTATGCTGTCTACTATGCTGCAACCGCCCTTCTGATAAACAACGGACATATAACCCGTACTCATTCTGGAATGATTACACAAATTAACATTCATTTTGTTTTACCCGGCATTCTAACAAAAGCAGATGGCAGACTAATCAATAAGATATTTGACTTAAGGCAAGAAGCAGATTATGACGATTTTATTGATGCTGACGAAAACGACATAAAAGAATACTTTCCACAAGTGAAAGCCTTGATAGAGAAAATAGTTTTGCTAATTAAATAAGTTTTATTCCTCGGCTGGCTGCAGCGTCACATTCAGTGTCTTGGTGGCCGAGCCCTCGTACCAATGGCCGTCGCCGCCGGTGAGTTCGGAGTATTGGAAGGTTACAGGAACAGTGTCGTTTTGGTAAGAGCCATTTTCTGAACTATCAACGTCTGCAAAAACTATTTGTATTGTCTCTTCCGGATAAAGAGGCACTACTCTGGCACTCAAAATGTAATCGCCACTGACACTGGTTATATCGTTATCCCAATTTCCGGTAACTTTAATACCTGGTATTGGCTCACCTGATGGATTTGTTACTTTACCCTTGACAGTATACTCAGCCTCTGGGCATCCATACTCCAATCCACAACTGGACATATTGACTCCCATCAATCCCGCCAACGACACTAAAAACCAGTTCTTCAGTTTCAAATACTTTATTTTCATATTTTTAAAGGATAGAGGGTTAGAATGTTATGGGGTTTTAAGGTTTAGGGCGTACACGGGGCACGCCTCTACGATCAACCCACCGATGCCTTCAGTTTCTCGGCGTTTTCGGCCAACTGCAAGGCTTCGATGCACTCCTCGATGTCGCCATCCATAAAGGCAGGCAGGTTGTGCATCGACCATCCGATGCGGTGGTCGGTCACACGGCTCTGGGGATAGTTGTAGGTGCGCACCTTCTCCGAGCGGTCGCCGGTGGCAACCATCGTCTTGCGCTTGGAGGAGAGTTCTTCCATATACTTGTTATACTCACGCTCATAGAGGCGTGTGCGGAGGATGCTGATAGCCTTCTCCTTGTTCTTTATCTGACTCTTCTGGTCCTGCATCGAGACGACAATACCCGTAGGAATATGTGTCAGACGCACAGCCGAATAGGTAGTATTGACGCACTGGCCGCCAGGACCGCTGGCACAGAAAGTATCAATTCGCACATCACTCATATTCAACTCAACGTCAAACTCTTCGGCTTCGGGCAAAACGACAACACCTGCTGCAGAAGTGTGGATGCGACCCTGTGTCTCGGTGGCAGGAACACGTTGCACACGATGCACACCGCTCTCGTATTTCAGCAAGCCGTAGACGCCTTCGCCGGTAACGGTAAACGTAATATCTTTATATCCGCCCGATGTACCCTCGTTGAAATCGGTAACCTCGACTTTCCAATGCTTTTTCTCGCAGAAGCGGGTATACATACGGAACAGGTCGCCGGCAAAGATGCAGGCCTCGTCGCCGCCCGTGCCGCCGCGAATCTCGACAACAGCGTTCTTCGAATCGGTAGGGTCGGCGGGGATAAGCAACAGGCGGATATCATCCTCCATCGGTTCGCGCCGTTCCTGACAGGCCGTTAGTTCCTCCTTGGCCATCTCGCGCAGTTCTGGATCTTTCTCGCTCTCAAGCAACTCCTTGCACTCGGCGATGGTGTTGAGCAACGTTTTATACTCATTATAGGCCTTCACAACCGGCTGCAGGTCCTTGTAGTCCTTCGACAGTTTCACATAGCGTTTCATATCGCTCGTCACAGCAGGATCATTCATCTGCTGCTCAATCTCCTGATAACGGGAGTATATGGCTTCTAACTTATCTAACATTTATGTTTGTATTTTTCTATCTTATCAGTTTGTGTTTTTCTATCTTATCAGTTTCTTTTTTTTATTACCTAATCAATGTTACCGTGCCACGACCTTCGAGGACATTATCTGAGTTTGAATCCAATGTGTAGCGGTAGTAATAGACATAGGCACCCTGCATACATTCGGTGCCGTCACTAGCACGACCATCCCAGGTTTGTTCCGGGTCGGTCGAATGGTGAACGAGTAAACCCTGACGGTTAAAGATGTAAATCTCATAGTAAAGGATATTGGCTGCGGTAACCACACCGAAAGTGTTGTTTTCGTCGGCTCCGGGGATAAAAGCGTTGGGGAACCACAACACTGTAGACTTGACAGGAAGCATAATCGCTGTGTCGGAGCAGCAGAAGAGTCTATTGCAGGTGTGCAAGGCGACACCCACACTGTCGGCGTTTTCGGCAATAAAGGTGTGCACTATATGCTGGCTCGATGCTTGGGCTCCATCCGAGAATGTCCACAGTCTTTCAAAACTATTCTCAGAGCAGTCGGTGAAGGCTACGGTAGGATTGACAACATCCACGAATGTTGCGCTGGCTTCAACCTTCGGCGTGGGGTAAGGGAACACCTCGACAGAGACTCCCGTGTTGTTCCGCAAGCATAATATTTCATGTAAAGGCTCGACATTATAAGTGGTGTTAACCTGCGGGCAGACAACTACGCTGCTTTGCCCCCGGTAATTGTCGAGCTCGGGGTCGGGTGGTACCGACATCCAAACAGGCTCGTCAATACCCTCGGCGATAAGAATTACGCTATCGCCCCGACAAATGTGTGGCGTGGCTGTGCTGACGCTCGCGTCGACATTACTGTAGCATTTCACACTGTCGGTAACGCTGGCTGGACACAAACCGTGTTCAGAGATTGTAAGTGTAATCGGGGTAGTGCCGACATCAGGCATCCAGACAATGGTATCAAGGTCGTTGACGATATGGCCGCCAATCTGCCACTGTTTATTCAAATGACAGTTTGTATCGCACCATACTTTGGCGATTTCGCCTTCGCACACCGAGAGGTTGTCAAAGCCTATCTGAGGTGTGTGTACAATATGAGCTTGTATCACCCTCGAGGTTATAGCGCCACAAGGACTTTCATAAGGCATATCACGTAGCGTCACGAGGTAACTGCCTTCAGCAGGGAAACGATAGTTGACATTGGTGCCCCACAGGGTGTCCAAAGGAGTGATGCCAAGCGTATCTGCATATATTATCCACCGTGTCGAGTCGGGACAAATTGCATTACTGCCATAGACAAAACTATGGTCGTGAAGTTGTACGCCCAAGTCACAATCGGTCTCAGCCAAGAAGTACATCACTGGCTTATTGTTGTTTAAGTTAGTATATACCTTAGACACAATAGGCTTGTTTGGGTCGAGAGCCGAAGTCATCACACAGAGGAATGTTTGCTGGCCTACAGTATCGCCTGCATTGGGGCCTTCACTAAGGACAAAATCGTCTACAATAGGCATATAGACATTGGTATTATGTATTCCAGCGACCTGACGGAAATGGACCGTATCCATATGGTCAGCGTTTAAGATGTTGGACTCATAGCCTTGCGTGGTGACATACCAATTGTATGAAAGGAGCCCCTCAGGAGCGCGAAGAGTGTCTACAACGTTGGAGTTGATATCGACACAGCCCGATGCGTTGATTGACATCGACTGGTAGTCGCCCGATATATATGCGTAGATCGGGTCGAAATTGTATATACAATCACTGGTGTACATCTCGATGCGCACCTTTCTGTAGATATAATTACTTAGGTTGATGGCCACCTTAGTCCACGGTTTGTAGGCATAGGAGCAAGTGCCAGTAACACCATAACCGGAGGACCATCCTGGAGGCATTTGGTTGTTGTCGAATGTAGGGGCCGACACTTTGTACCACAGACTGTCGTTGATGGGCTGGTTGGGCCACGAGCCGTCAGCGTTCTGCGCCACAACGCGTATCAAAAATTCGCCGGCATCGTAGGCAGTATGACTGAAACGACGAGCTACAACAGCAAAATTAATAAAAAGCAATGTATTTTGTGGATTAACCCTCATAGTATAGAACAATGCTTCGGCGCCCTTGTTGTTTCCGACTGTCGGGGCAATCAGGTTGATAGCCGTGCCTGTGCTACGCATATCACCCAAGCGGATGGAAGTCAAGTATCCTGGTGGTATACGCGGGATACCGGCGCTTCCGGGTCCTACAGTGAATTGGTCGATGCCATCGTTGGCCGAGGTGATAATCTGGAAACGGCTGTCGTTGGCATCAAAAAAAGAATGTCCGCAGCCTGTTATATTGAAGTCATCACCCGAATTGTAGGTTGATGAGGTAATATTGTCGTGACCTATGATGTCGGGATTATTGACACAGGTAGACATAATATGGTAGCCCGTAGTGGTGTCATTGTGGTTGTAAGAGTTATAGGTACGGTCACCTACACGTGCGCTCCAGAAAAAATTGACATTGCCTGTATTGAAACTCGTCGGGTTCTTGAAACCAGGACAATCGACACCCGGCTGCCCCATTGCAATAGTCTCGGCAAACAGGGCGGCAAGAAAAACAAGTAATATCCTATTCTTTCTGTGCAACATAGTATGTCCCGTATTTTAAAATAACGTGCCCGCGAACATATTTATTGTGCAGGCTCCAATTTATTTTCTATTGTAGATTCAACGCGTGTGCTAATTGAACTTATGATTGAAAATCTTTTCCAAAGCTGCATCCACATCTTTGGAAATGTGCATCCTTCTCACCACAAGGGCACAAACGACCGTCAGGGTGACAGTTTTAAGCAGAGCGTTGATCAGCACAACAACAATAAGGGGCATACACAGCGGTGCCAACAGCGGCAACATCAGTGCATCCCACGCCATACCAAGGGCAAAGAGCAGCAGCATCAAAATAAGGATGTGCAAGTGTTTGATGTTGAAGAGGCTGACCTTCAGTTGACAGTTAATGAACCATAATATGCAAACAAAGTAAATGGCATAGGAGAAAAGTGTGGCGCATGCAGACCCATTGATGCCCCACACAGGAATCAGCCAATTGTTGAGCAGAATAGCTGAAGTTGTCAATAATGCAATGAATATCAACGCGAACGGATATTTGCGGGAATAGTTGAGTATGTCGGTGCCTACGCTGAGCGACGAGTTGACAATCTTGGCCAAACCAAGGAAGAACACTACGCCCATTCCGCCGATATATTCGTCTCCGTGTGGAATGACAGCAAAGAGCGCCCGCAGGTTAGTCCAGATAAGGAAGAATACCATAGAGCTGACCAAGAACTGGTGCAGCGACACCTGCTGGCCGAGACGGTTGACCTCGCGCCAGTTGTCGTCGCGCACCGCCGTCGCTATCATCGGCCGCGATATGGCTCCCAGCGAACGGTAGGGAACTTCAACTATATTAGCGATGTAGAATGCAATGGTGTAGACACCAGTAAGAGCCAAACCCGTATGAGCACCTAGGAAGAGCGAGTTGATGAGGGGTATGTTACCAGCCAGCACCGTAGCAGTCATAAATAGCGTGTAGAGAACCATCTCCTTCATCCTTTCACGGTTGATAAATTGCCAGTCGATACGGAACGATATCTTTCCCAACGACATCAGATAGAAGAAGTTGATAAGCATCGCAACGGCATACGAGAGACAGAAAAGCAACACAAACAAGTCGAGCGTGATAACGCCGTTGCCATAGAGCAAATAGCAAACCAAATTGAACACCCTGATTCCCACCTCGCGTACCAAACGCGGCACCGTGATGCGCAACAGCACACTGGCATTGGTCTCGAAGACTGTCAGGTAGAGTGCGAAGAAGGTCAGCGGCAGCAACAAATAAGCATAGTCGGCGATAAGCGGCGACTTTTGCGAATATACTTCAATGATATCCTGCTTGAAAACGAAGAATAGTATGGCGAATATTGAAAAGCCGATGAACGGAATGAGTATCGACCAGCCGAAAATGCCGTGGTTCTTGCCATCGTCGGACTTGAAGAATGGAAAGAAACGGATAATGGAGGCATTGGTGCCCAGCTGGGCGAGACCCGAAAAGAGCATTGCTGCATCAACCATAACACGAGTAAGACCAATCTCTTCCTGTGTCAGACAATCGGTAAGCACAAAGAATGTGGTGAAAAAACCAATCGCCACACCCAGGTAGTTGGCCAGCGCCCCTCGTATACTTTGTCGTGCTATTACGCCCACTTTGTTTTTTTTAAGGTTTAAAAGGTTGAAAGGGTTAAAGGGTTGAAAGGGTTAAAAGGGTTTAGGGTTCTATGTTGTTATTCAAAAGTATTATCGTAAAGTATATTTGCTTATTTGCAGATTAGTTAATAACGATTGTATTCTGCTCTTATTGCAAAAGATTTAAAATATTTTTTATTCTTAAAAGTCCAATTATCAAAATTTTCGTATCTTTGCCACTCGCAAACGCTTTGTCCGGAGGCGCAAAAACACTCCGAACAATTTGGTTTATAGTCATATACAGAAAAATAAATAATAATAAATAATAGTAAAAACAATGAAGATTTACCAGACCTCTGACATCCGCAACATCGCCCTCGTGGGTGGTGCTAAGGCGGGTAAAACCACGATGGCTGAAGCTATGGCTTTCAATGGCGGACTTATCAACCGCCGTGGCACCGTGGACGGCAAAAACACCATCAGCGACTACCGCGACATTGAACTGGACCGCAAATATTCGGTCGAAACTACTCTGATGTACACCGAGTTCGGTGGCAAGAAAATCAACATCCTCGACGTTCCCGGCTTCGCCGACTATCAGGGCGAACTGGTATCAGCACTCAACGTGGTTGAGGCTGCCGTCGTAGTTGTCAATGCCCAGAGTGGTGTCGAAGTTGGCACCGAGATCGCTAACCGCTACGCCTCGAAGCTGAACACCCCGATGATCTATGTTATCAACCATCTCGACGCTGAGAAAGCCAACTTTGAAGAGAGTGTAAACCAGCTCAAGGATTTCTTTGGTCAGAAATGCACCGTTCTGCAGTTCCCCGTCAATCAGGGTCTTGGTTTCAACCAGGTTGTCGACATCGTAGCCAACAAGCTTTTGACCTTCAATGGCGACAAGATGGAGATGAGCGATATCCCCGCTGAGTATGCCGATCGCGCCGAAGAGATGCGTATGGCTCTCGTTGAGGAAGCCGCCGCTGCCGACGACGAACTGATGGAGAAATATTTTGAGAATGGCGACCTTACCGCTGAAGAACTCACCAAAGCTCTGAAACTGGCTATTGACAAGCGCGACCTCTTCCCCATCCTCTGCAGCAGCGCCAAAGAGAATATGGGTGTCGCCCGTCTGCTCGAGTTCATCTGCCAGAACGTTCCCGCTCCCAACGAGGTAGCTAACGCTAAAAAGACCAAAGGCGGCAAGGAACTGAAATGTGACGTTGCCAATCCCACTGTTGCTTTTGCATTCAAGAGCGCTAAAGATAAAAACCTCGGCGAGCTCACCTACCTGCGCATCTATGACGGCGAGCTGTCAGAGAGCCAGGATGTCATCAACGCCTGCAACCAGAGCAAAGAGCGCGTAAGCCAGGTGCTCGTATGCTCAGGCAAAGACCGTCAGCGCGTTGAGAAGGCTTGCGCCGGCGATATCATCTGCACTATCAAGCTGAAAGATGTGAAGATCAACCACACTCTCACCACAGCCAAGAACACTGACGACGCTGTTGAGGAAATCACTTTCCCGACACCTATCTATACTGTGGCAGTGAAGGCCGCCAACAGCAACGACGA
>DBXH01000016.1:87353-111024 GCA_002309335.1 Bacteroidales bacterium UBA1217
GAGACCATCACCAAGAGCGCCGAGGCTATGTACCGCCACAAAAAACAGTCGGGCGGTAGCGGCCAGTTTGGTGAAGTCCATATGCTCATCGAGCCCTATTTCGACGGTATGCCCAACCAGACCAAGTACCCCATCCGCGACACCCAGGAGTATCCGCTGGAGTGGGGCGGCAAGCTGGTTTTCAACAACTGTATCGTTGGAGGTTCGATCGATGCACGCTTTATGCCCGCTATCCTCAAAGGTATTATGGAGAAGATGGAACAGGGTCCTCTGACCGGTTCCTACGCCCGCGACATCGTTGTCAATATCTATGATGGTAAGATGCACCCCGTCGACTCGAACGAAACGGCTTTCAAGATTGCCGGTCGTACCGCTTTCCGCGAGGCCTTCAAGCTGGCTAACCCGAAGATTAAAGAGCCTATCTACGACGTTGCTGTCACCGTTCCGACCGAAAGCCAGGGAGGTGTTATGACCGACCTCCAGGGCCGTCGTGCAATCGTTATGGGTATGGATGCTGAGGGCAAGTACACCACCCTCCGCGCCAAAGCTCCTCTCGCTGAGATGAACCGTTACTGCACCGCTCTGAGTTCGCTCACCAGCGGCCGCGGCACATTCACGATGACATTCAGCGGCTACGAGCTCGTCCCGACCGACGTTCAGCAGGCCCTCCTCAAGGCTTACGAAGAAGCCGCCAACGAGGAAGAATAGCGAGTGCCCCCCGTAGGGCGATTTGGCTACGTGGTCATATCTCTCTACACTACAACATCAACAGAAACAGCAAGGGTGTCTATTACAGACACCCTTTTCTTTTTGTCGCCCTCCGTGGCGGGTATGCCCCCCCCCACGTTCTTTCGGATATCTTGATTAATGGAGCACCTTTTTGTTCCTGAACGCTATTTGACGACGAACTTGGCTGTTTCATAGCGCCTGTCGCCCTCGACACGCAAAATATAGATGCCTCTATTCAGTTCTGCGACGGGAATACTGCCGTTGGAAGAGCCGGCTTTCACCTTTTGGCCCAAAGCGTTGAAAATGGTATAATCCACCGTTTCACCAAGAAGGTCATTCAAATAGAGTACATCGGTGGCAGGGTTGGGATAAACCTTGAGCGGCTGCGGGCGCGCAGGTTCGTGAACTGCCAAAGGATCCTTATTGGGAATGATATTCAAGATAATGCCCTCAATCTTGGTCCATCCGCAAGAATAACCATCAGGGTCGGGCAGCTGGTACCAATTATCATTGGGACCGCCCCAACCAAAGTTGATATGAAACTTACCGTCACTTTCGCGATAGCCATCGACAACGACATTGTGTCCAGTTGTACCGTCCTGACTTTCAACGGCCAGATGCGCGGGATAACCAGCCTGCAGATTGGATATTAATATAGCGTACATCGCCGAATCAGCTTCACGTAACAGCTGACAGTTTGCAAAACCAAACCGTTGATAAGCCTGGAACGCCTGATCCACAGAATATGTGCCCGAGCCGTAAGTGTCCGATGCTGTATAGACCTGCTTGCAAGCCACACCGCAAGCAAAAACAACAGCAGCCTTTAATGTGCCGGGGAGCGCCTCGCCTCGTTGGAATGTAGCATCAACCGAGTCCAACATCGTGTTCAGTTGCGGGAACGAAGGAAAATCATAAGTGTCCCATTCGTCATCGATATGGAACTGCCTGCCGAAATAATTACCAGTACAATAGTCGTCACTGTTGTCGAAGCGGGTGCCTTGCGTCGTTCGCAAATGGTTGACAATCTGCCCCATTACAATGGCAGGACATCCGGCATAACAACGTTTATTATTCTCAAAAGGATCGGTTGGGCAATGTTGGTTGTAGGGAGCACCCTGCGTCCACTTTGTGGTGAGCAGAGGTTGTTGAGCCCATCCGCTAAGGGCGCAAAACAGAAAAAATACTGCAAATACTTTTTTCACAATTGTTTCTAATGTTTGTTATTGTTGTTCCAAATTCGCGGTGTAAGAGGACGTTTTTTTTCTCCACATAACCGTAAGAAGGGGCTATCGCATTTTTTATCATTTACGTTGATACCGTTCTACCAGTTCTGCACGGTATTTGTCGGCAATCTTGCGGGCAAGCGCCACACCGTCGCCTTGCGGCTCAGGGCTGAAGGCACCAATGCGTTCACGCCACCAGCGGCCTTCATACTTGCATATACGGTCGTGATAGGCTTTCTCGTCGAATGGTTTACCATCCTCAACAGAGGCATTCACATCCTTGAAGAACTCCTTCCAACGGTAAGCATAATAGGTAGCCGTAAGACCGGCCCAGCCTCTACTGCCATATTCGTTTAGCAGAGCATCTTCCTCGCCCCAAGTAGTGATGAGGTTGCGGGCGTTGCTCTCATAATAGTCCTTTTCTGCCTCGGTTGTGCCGATAGCACGTGCATCGCGTATCCAGCGTCCAAGCAGGAATGCACTCTCCGTTGCCAGCAGTGGGTCGGTGTCGTCGAGGATTGCGGTCATCCTCTGTTCAGTCTGATGCATCTTTTCGTGGTCACCCTCGCGATAGGCTTTCACATAGTCGGCATAGAGGTCGCCAAAATAGTTGCCCAGCAACTGTCGGGTGATGTTTACAATATCGAAATGGCGTGTACGACTATTGCTTTCTGAAGCCAGCAGGTGGTCAAGAACCTGCAGCAGGTCTAGATTGTTGTAGCGGTAGGTCGGTGCAATATAGTATTGGCGATACTCCTTGATGTCGCCCATCGTGGGACGCTGGTTGATGCGCACTGTCTGTCCTGGCGAGGAGACTTTGTTATAGACACTATCGGCCAGAAGTTTCCACGCCGCACGCATTTCTGAATCAACCTTGCCGGCACGCTGGTCGGCAAGACGTTCCACCCAAGATGAAACATCCTTGGTCAATGGATTGTTCCATGCCTTTTCAAAAACATATTCATACATAAAGGGATTGCAGTCGAATCCTTCAAGAGTTGAACCAATGCCGACAAAGTTGTCACCGCCCTTTTCAAAAGCCCGCTCAATACGGACATTCACTGTGTCGAGGTTACCTGCCAACATTGAGTTGCCACCGAAGTTGCCCAGATAGCACCATATATATGGAACACCGTAGTAGGCATTGGTGCGCTCCCACACCGGCTGCCGCTCGCAGTAGTAGTCGAGCAACAGGTGTCGCTCCTTAGGGAATGAGGTTATATAAGCCTCGATGCGGTTGTCAACCTCCCAATACTGGCGTTCGTTCCAAAAGAGCCAGGTCATTTCCAGCCAGCGTGCATCAGGGTCGACCGCGGCAAGCGATTCATACACTTGACGACTCACTCGGGCCAAATAGTCTGGCTCCCAGCTGGGAGGAATCATCTCGTTAAAGATGTCTATACCATAGATATGGTCAGTGCCAAACATTTCTATCTCCTTAGTGACAAACCTCTTTTGTATCTCGGCATACAATTCACATTCAGGGTCGAGAAACTTACACCAACATGTGCTGTCAAAGCCCGCCCAATCGCCTAACGACGCCAACGGTGCATCAGGATAGATGCGTTTGATGCAAGGTGGCACATGGCCTGCAAAGCCTGGCAGTACGGGTTTCATATTCAACTCACGCTCACGGGCTACAATCCTCTTCTGCAGTTCTTTCTGGTTCTCGAGCCACGACACAGGAAGAGGACCGCCCCAGCGGTCGATATTCTGCATTCGATGCCACGGGAGATGTGCCGGACCTGTGAAATAGCTGCGTATCTCCTCGTCGGTCAGTCCAAGTTCGCTCCACACCTCATACCAGACTGCCTCTTGACCGGTAATAGCCAAAGGCAGATTAATGCCGTTGAGCGCCATCCAGTCGATGAAATGCTCCCACTGCTCCCATCCCCACCAAGGCATAGTATAGCCGTAGGTGCAGTAATTCAGGAAAAAGCGTTCTTTGACACGTGCCGTCAAACATACTTTCTCTGGCACTTTGGGCATTGCAGCAGGACTTTCCAAGGGTTCTTCCTTAAACCACGAATACTGCGCCCTACAGTAGTATTTTAGGTAATGGTTTAGTCCAACAGCCATACTATTGGCATTGTTGCCGCGAATAATCAAATCACGGCCTTTGCTTTCGAGTTCGAACCGGTCGATCGAATCGCCGCTAAGCCTTTCCAGAACAATATGCTTTGAATACTCTGGTACTACGCGCTCTATCAGCCCGCGCATTGCCACACATTCAGGGTCGGTCTCAGTCTTTGTGCAGCCTGTGAATAATGTGGCGCACAGGATCATTAAGAAATAGTATTTCTTCATATTTTTATTGTATTATTATACATTATTCAAGTGTTCCGAGCAATATTAATAAAAAAACGTAACCCTTGAGAAAATATTGCATTGTTCTTAAATGGAGGAAGAAAATAAAAAAGCTGGGAAAAACATACTATTTTACCTCTTTTTGAGTTATTATAGATAAAACTACAACTATGGCTGCCTTAAACTCACAACGACAAAAGATGAAAATGCAGCAGAAGCTGACTCCACAACAGCTATTGCTGATGCGGTTGCTGCAACTGCCAGTCACTACACTTGAACAAAGAATAAAAGAAGAGGTTGAGAAAAACCCTATGCTCGAAGTAAATGAAATGGAGCCACAAGACCAGTACGATTCGACCGACAGAGTTGACCCTAACGACGAGGATGGAGATTTCAGGGGTATCGACATCGACGAGTACTATGACGATGATGATTACAGCTACCGTGAACGCCTGGAGAAGGATCGCAACATCGAGGAACGTCAGATGGATTATTCAGACAGCGAATCATTTACCGAGTCACTGATGCGGCAATACAACCTACGCAACCTCACCGAGCGCGAACGCACTATCGGCAATGAAATAATAGGCAGCATTGACGGTAGCGGCTATTTGGGACGCGACATACAAATTATAGCCAACGATATGGCTTTCCGCGCCGGAATTGAAGTCACGGACGAAGAGATGGGAAAGGTGCTGAAAGAGATACAATCGCTCGACCCAGCAGGTGTGGGTGCCCGTAACTTGCAAGAATGCTTGTCGCTACAGCTGCATCGCATTCAAAATCCCGACGAAGATACAAAAATCGCCACCAGTATCGTGGACAAACATTTCAACCAGCTAACAAACAAGCATTACGCCTCACTGATGACCGCGTTAAAGATTGACGAAAAGCAGCTGAACCGCGCCCTTGCAACCATACGGCGTCTGAACCCAAAACCCGGATGGGGTCGCGAAGATGAACACAAAGGAGCACACTACATCATTCCCGATTTCATTGTTTCAAACGAGGGTGGACAGCTGGCATTCTCACTCAGCGACCGTAATCGCCCAAAGCTGCAACTCAACAGCGAGTACACTGAAATGATGCAGCAACTCAGCGGTCAGAACAAACTAAAAAACAGCGAACGCGAGACTCTTCAGTTCATTAAGTCTAAGACTGAGGCTGCCCAGTGGCTGATCAACACCCTCGAACAGCGCTATGAAACTCTGGCAACGACAATGGGCGCCATAGTCAAATACCAGCAAGCCTATTTCCTGAGTGGCGACACCGCTGACTTGCGTCCTATGCGACTGAAAGACATAGCACAACTGACAGGCTACGACGAGTCGACCATATCGCGTGTCGCCAACGAGAAATATGTACAAACCAACTTTGGCACTTTCCTGCTCAAAAACCTCTTCAGTAAAGCTGTAGCCACAGAACAGGGCGAAGCTCTTGCCACAGAGCACCTGAAAGAAGCCCTGCGGCAAATCATCGACAATGAAGACAAAAGAAATCCTCTGACCGACGAGGCTATAACAGAAATGCTGTCCAAGCTAGGGTTCATTTTGTCGCGCCGCACTGTGACGAAATATCGTGAAAGTATGGACATCCCGTCAGGGAGAATGAGGAAAGAGCTAAACACAAATCACTGACGCATTGAATATTCCGCACATATCCACTATCCTAAGACACCTGCATAAGGTCGTTGCCGTCAGCATTATTATGCTGATGCCGATGATTCTTGCCGCCCAAAATGAGAAACCACGTCACAAACAAGTCCAAATCTATTGCGGTGACGGCAGCGAGGTGCCTATGTGGAGACTATTCTATAACGACCATTTGGCGAACAACCTGGTGCGGCCACGTACGCTTCCCCTCGACTCACTACCCGACGAGATAAACCTTAGAATCGTAAAAGACAGCGGTGATTTTTGCTTCCCTATGAAAAACATAATCACGTCGCCCTACGGATGGCGCACACGTTGGGAACGTCCACACCGCGGCGTAGACATACTTCTGAACACCGGCGACCCCGTTCGTGCCTGTTTCCCAGGCGTGGTACGCATAGCGCGACCAATGGGCGGATATGGTAACGTGATAGTGTTGAGGCACGAAAACGGACTAGAAACCGTATATGGCCACCTTTCCAAAATACTTGTAAAACCGCTCCAGATGGTTGAGGCTGGCGAGACAATAGGCCTTGGCGGCAGCACTGGCCGTTCGACAGGACCGCACCTGCATTTTGAAGTACGTTTTCAATACGAACCTTTCGACCCCGAATGGATACTGGACTTTAAAAACTTCACTCTGCGTACACGCAGACTGCACCTCGACAAGACCTACTTCGGCATCAGCCGCCCTAAAAACAAAAGACCACCCATATTCAAAGCTGATAAAAGCATCATCAAAGAACGTCCTTTCAAACAACAGGCAAAAGAAGTTTATTACGAAATAAAGAAAGGCGACACTCTTGAGAAAATAGCTATGATGCACAGCACCACCGTGGAACAGCTACAAGAGCTGAATCCAAAACTAAAAAAAGCAAAACCCGGACTGCAAATACGCGTCCGATAAACATATATGAACTTTTTAACATCAAGACTTTCATCCCAATGAAAAAGACCAATCTTTCAGATTACGACCCAACACAGGTCCCCTCGGGAAAAGAATATCGCATCGGCATTGCCGTTGCCGAATGGAACAAAGAAATAACCGACGCCCTTGCCGAAGGAGCCATTGACACTCTGCGTAAATATGATGTTGCAGAAGATAATATTGTTCTTATACACGTCCCCGGCAGTTTCGAACTGACCAGCGGTGCCGATCTTATGCTCCGCAACGACGAAAAACTGGATGCCGTCATCTGTATCGGATGCGTGATACAAGGCGAGACACGCCACTTTGACTTCATCTGTGAGGCCGTCTCGCAAGGTGTCACAAACGTAGCCATCAAACACGGCAAACCTGTTATTTTCAGCCTATTGACCACTAACAACGTTGAGCAGGCCATTGACCGCTCTGGTGGAAAGCACGGCAACAAAGGTATTGAAGGCGCAGCTACAGCACTGAAAATGATAGCCTTGCAAAAAACATTGGAATCTAAAAGACAAAAAGCGTAAAACAATGAGCAAAAGAATTGTCTTTATGGGTACGCCCGATTTTGCTGTCAAGTCGCTCGACGCAATTGTCCAAGCCGGTTACGATGTCGCAGCTGTTGTCACCGTGCCAGACCGCCAAACAGGTCGCGGACTCAAAGTGACATTTTCGCCTGTGAAAGAGTATGCACTGCAGCACAACCTGCCACTGCTACAGCCGGAAAAACTGCGTGATCCGCAGTTCCTTTCAGAACTTGAAAGTCTCAAAGCTGAACTATTTGTCGTTGTTGCTTTCCGTATGCTGCCTCAATCCGTATGGGCTATGCCACCGCTAGGCACATTCAACCTCCACGCCTCGTTACTGCCGCAATACCGTGGCGCAGCACCTATAAACTGGGCGATAATAAACGGTGAAAAAGAGACTGGCGTCACAACTTTCCTGCTAAACGAGAAAATAGATGAAGGCCGTATACTTATGCAGCGCACAACACCTATCAGCGACAACGACAACGCCGAATCGCTCCACGACAGGCTTGCCGAAATGGGTGCAGCGCTGACTGTTGAAACTCTCGACTCGCTCTTTGCTGGCACCATACACCCCCAACCACAGCCCGAAGTCAAACAACTCAAGCTGGCACCAAAAATATTCAAACCCGACTGCGCCATCGACTGGACCCGCAACGGAAACGACATACGCAATTTTGTCAGGGGGCTCTCACCATACCCGGCAGCTACAACAACGATGATCGACAACAAAGGTGAAAATGTATCTATGAAAATATACGATGTCGACTTTGAAAAAGGCGTCACAGACGTCCTGGGAACAATAAAAACTGATGAAAAAAAAGAGTTAAAAATCGCCACAAAAGATGGTTTTATCAAGATTTTGAGCCTGCAAATCAGCGGAAAAAAGAAAATTACAGCCGATGAATTTTTACGAGGTTATAAAATAAAAGACTGGAAATTAAATATTTAAGATTATTTATCAAAAATTTAACAAATTTTTTTTGAAAAAAAGTTCATTCTTTAAAAAAAACTGCATATATTTGCATCGTCAAAAAAATATTGTTTAACCCTCAATTTCATCAAAATGAACAAGACTGAATTAATCGCTGCTATCGCAAAAAAAGCAGAAATGACAAAGGTTGACAGCGCTAAAGCTTTCAACGCTTTTATGGAAGTAACAAGAGAAGAGCTTAAGAAAGGCAACAAGATTGCCCTCATCGGCTTTGGTACTTTCGCTATGCAGAACCGCCCGAAACGCAAAGGCAAAAACCCGCGTACCGGCAAGGCTATCACCATCCCTGCAAAGAAAGTTCTGAAATTCAAAGCCAGCAAGAAATTCTAAGTTCTGAATTCATTTGGCAAAAAAAGCGTCCAGAAATTGGACGCTTTTTTTTGCATCCGTACTAATCAAGCAAAGAAACGGTCGTTGAAATTGATTAGATACACTTTCTGCGTAGCACGGGTCAACGCAGTATACAGCCAACGCAGGAACTCTTTGTTGATCATATCATCAGTAAGATAGCCTTGATCGACAAACACTACTGGCCACTGGCCTCCTTGTGTTTTGTGACAGGTCAGCGAATAGGCAAACTTGACTTGCAGCGCGTTATAATACGGATTGTTGCGCAAGGCATTTAGTTGGTCAGTCTTGGTGGGCAGATCGGCATAATCGGCCATAACTTCAGTGAAAAGCCGCTGCGACTCGTCGCGTGTCAAAGAGGGAGACTCTGAGTGTAACGTTTCAAGCAGAATCTTGCAGTCGAGCGTAGGAGCATCTGTATAGTCCACAAACCGGAGCGTAACATCGACAAAATGGAACCCGTAGAGTTCTTCAAAATGACGTGCCGAAAGGACCTCCACAATGTCACCATTGGCAATAAATCCCATTTCCGAATCGTCTCCAAGCCAATGGTAGTTGTTTTTCACCACCATAAGGTAATCTCCAGTACCGATCTCATCCTCGCGCAGCAATATTCGGTTTCGTATAGACTGGTTGAACAGATTGGCACGCTTGTTACTTCTACACACAAAAACCACATCCTCAGGACCACCAGCCGAATATTCATTGTTAAGAGTCTCCTCCAGTTCCGCACCTGGTAAACGGCTAATGTCATTGTATTCTTCCAAACTGAACAACGGCATCTCCACCTCGTCATAATCTTCCATCTGCGAAATCCGGCTTCGCACAAGCGTGGCATTGGCAAGTATTCCTGATTGATGTTCCTGGCGTACTACCTCTGTCAGCTCCGCCTGATAGATATTCAAATCTGCCAATGTGCTAAGATAATTGGATGACAGCGCAGGACTTTCATCCGAACCCACTGGCGGCAATTGGGCACTGTCGCCGATAAGCATCAAACGGCAGTGCGAGCCATCGTTAACGTAATCAATCAAGTCCTCAAGCAGGGATCGACGACCGACATAGCCACCTTCCTCTGGTTTGGCACTAATCATTGACGCCTCATCAACAATGAAAAGAGTGTAGCTGTGCTTGTTCTGAGCTCTTGCGCTATGCACTACACCCGAAGCGTCGGTCACCGACATATATATTTTTTTATGTATAGTGTACGCCTTACGGTTCGAATAGCCCGACAGAACTTTTGCCGCACGTCCTGTGGGTGCCAGCAGCACGGTTTTGATTTTTAGATAGGGTGCTGCGTTAATCAATGCTGCCACCAAAGACGTTTTGCCCGTACCTGCGTAGCCGCGCAACAAGAATGTTGATCGAGGATCTTTGTCGAACAGAAAATCAATCATCCGCGCACATGCCTCACGCTGGCCGGAGGTGGGCTCGTGCGGAAAGAAGGAAAAAATCAACTGTTCAACTCTGTTCATAACGGAAAGATGAAAAAAAAGAGATTCACCCTTCGGTAAATCTCTCTATGGTGTTACCATTCATACAGAATTACTGTTCGGGAGCGGGAACTGCGGGAGCCGGTTGACCATTCATAGCCTCAGCAGCCGACGGCAGTTCAACCTGCTCGGCATTGACAGCGTTTTTCTGAGCCGAAGCAGAACGACCCGAATGGATTGTGATAGTGGCAATAAGACTCAGAACCACAAGTGCAATAGCAAGTCCCCAGGTAAGTTTTTCGAGAAAATCAGTAGTTTTGCGTACACCCATAATCTGGTTAGGAGCCGAAAAGTTGGCGGCAAGACCACCACCCTTAGAGTTCTGAACCAATACCACAAGTGCCAAAACAATGCTGACAATCAGAATAAGTATTACGATAAAGTTGTACATAATTTATTACTTTTTATTATTATCCATTTTAATTTTTAGTTCCGAAATTCGGATTGCAAAAGTACTACTTTTTTCGGGATATTTTGCAATTAATTTTTCGTATACGCTTATTGCACGGTCGTATTTTCCCTGCTTTTCAAGCACAACTGCAAGAGTTTCAGTATCTAACGTATCGTTTTTTGTTATACTCTTTTTTCCAAGAACCTCGACTGGAACCTCTTCATTATCGCCCATTTCGTCAACATTATAGTTGCCCGTTTCCAAGAATTTGGACAAAATTACACTCTTTGGAGCTGTTTTAAACGAGACTTCCTGATAAGCGTTTATCTCTTTCATAATATCAAAATCATCCGATCCTGAAGCATCGTATTCCTTATTCTTTGCCTGTTCTACCTGCTGCTTTGCCTTTATATCGGCAGGGGTTTGGATTTCAGTAAGTGAAACATTATTCAAATAATCATAAAACTTGTCATTGTCAAATAAGTACAATGACATTTTCGGAAGGAAACGCTCTTCCCAACGTGATGTGTCGGTAGCTTTGTCGCTCAGAATATCCATCATCTGCAATAAGGAGCAGAAGGGAAAACGGTTTTTCTCGGATTGGATTTCCGACTTATCCAACATTGAGTAATGGTACAGGTCATCCAATTTGACATTAAACGCTGATTTCTCCATTATTTTACATTATTTTGTCCAAAAAATCAAAATGCAAATGTACAAGTTTTTTTTGACATAGAAAAATAACATTGTATATTTTTATTTTATATTATTGATCCACACTGGATTAAATATAAAATTAAAAAGTTTTAAACATTTTTATGTTTCTATGTCAAATATTTTGTGTACTTTTGCAACTCCAAATTTGAGTAAAAATGAAGAGAACATTTCAACCATCACGCAGAAAAAGAGCAAATAAGCACGGTTTTCGTCAGAGAATGTCGACCGCAAATGGCAGAAAAGTTTTGGCTGCCCGCCGCAGAAAAGGCAGAAAAAAATTAACCGTTTCTGACGAACGATAAAACACTTTGGTTCCTCCATTAAAAGGAGTGTGCATTTGCCAACAAAAAACAAGGATAAGAAGTATTGAGGACAATACTTCTTTTTTATTATCATAGCAATCATCAATGAAAATGAGAAAACCCAAACAAGAGATTGTTATAAACAACGTTCAAGTCAGCGATGCCGGAGCCGAGGGCAAAGCCATTGTTCGCCTTGACGGTATGGTGATTTTTGTACCCTTTGTCGTACCGGGCGACACTATCGACTTGAAAATCATTAAGAAAAAGAAAAACTACGCCGAGGGGCGGGCCATCGCCATCAAACAGCCTTCACCTCTCAGGGTCGATGCACAATGTCCTCATTTCGGCATTTGCGGCGGATGCAAATGGCAGACTCTAAACTATGAAGCACAGCTGCGCTACAAGCAGCAGCAGGTGAAGGACAATCTCGAACGACTTGGGCATATAGACACTACGGGTATGCGCCCAATTTGTGGGTCGGACAATATTTTCTGCTATCGTAACAAGCTGGAATTTACATTTTCATCAAAGCGGTGGCTCAACGAAGGTGAATTGCGCGATGAGAACGACCCGGGTGCAGTTGGATTCCATGTACCGACAGTCTTCGACAAGGTTCTGCCCATCGAGCATTGTGTCCTCCAGCCGGAGCCATCAAACCGTATTCGCACAGCCATGCGCGACTATGCCCTTGAACATCAAATACCTTTCTACGACATACGCAATCATACGGGATTCCTGCGCAATGTAGTCATCCGCAACACCTCCACTGGACAATGGATGGTGATAGTTATCGTGGCTGAACAGCGCGACGAGCTGCTTTTGCCGATGATGGAATTCCTCAAAAAGGAGTTTCCGGAAATCACTTCGCTGCTCTATATAATAAACAGCAAATTCAATGATTCATATACCGATCTCGATGTAGTGACCTTCTCCGGTCAGAGTTTCATAACCGAGCAGATGCCACGTTATCAAGGAGGCACCCCGCTACAATTCCGCATAAACCCCAAGTCGTTCTATCAGACCAACTCCGAGCAGGCGTTCAAACTCTATAGTTTTGTCGCCGAATTCGCAGAGTTAAAGGGTGACGAGAACGTATACGACCTTTACACCGGCACAGGCACTATTGCGCAATTCCTTGCCGATATGTGCCGTAAAGTGACCGGAGTAGAATACGTTGAAGAGGCCATCGTCGACGCCCGTCTGAACGCAAAGCTTAACGGATTCGACAACTGCACTTTCTATGCCGGCGATATGGCCAAGGTGCTCGACGACGAATTTGTCAAAACCAACGGCCACCCCGATGTCGTCATTACAGATCCGCCGCGCGCAGGTATGCACGAAAAGGTTGTAGAACAGCTCCTTGCTATCGAAGCCGCACGCATCGTCTATGTCAGCTGCAATCCCGCCACACAAGCTCGCGACCTACAAATGCTTAGTGCCAAATATGATATCCTACGAATACAACCAGTAGATATGTTCCCTCATACGCAGCACGTTGAAAACGTGGTTGAATTGATTTTAAGTGAGAAAAAATAAAAAAAATTCAGCCATTATAAAAAAAATTACTATCTTTGCATACTGATACTTTAATGCAGAAATGCATATTTTATCATTTATAAAATTGAAACATAATAATATAAGATAATAAATAATAATAGTAATAACAATATTAATTTATCAGCAAGATGAAAAAAAGAGTATTCTTTCTGTTAATGGCCGCATTGATGCCTTTGGCAATGAACGCACAGCAAAACGCATCCGTCCACATTGACACCACTGTCAACGCATGCGTTTCCTACACTTGGCCCATAAACAATATGACTTACACCACTTCGGGCGTTCAAACTGCTATAGTCGGCGACACACTTTACATTTTGGATCTCACCATCAATCCGGTATATAACATCACTCTGCCAACCACCGTCCAGGGCGGTTGCACCTTCACTTGGGGCGACAGTGTTTATACCACCTCGGGATTTCACTCTCATCTGTTCCAGTCTGCTGATGGCTGCGACAGCACCGTGAACATCACGCTGGCTCTGACGACAACTGCAACAAGAAGTTATACCGTGACTGCATGTGGTTCTTACACCTGGAAAGGTCAAGAATATACTTCGACAGGCATTGTCAATGTTACAGACACATCGAACATTTATTGCGACTCGATACTGACTCTCGACCTTACCATTGTGGCTCCCGAACAGAAAACATACGACACCACTATATCCGCCTGCGAGAGAGTTAGATTCCGTTGGTCTGCAGCATCAGGTTATATCACCGCTGGTAACGTTAATAACTACATCACCATCGATGGTTACACAATCACCTCCGACGAGTATTCGCAGTCTACGGCAAGCGCCCGCGCTATGTTCCATCCGCGTACACTGGATAAATGCTTCGACAGCACCGTAACTATCCATTTCAACATCAAACGTAATGTCATTACCTTGATAACTGAACAAGTCTGCGACTCCTACTCTATCACCATCAATGACGAACAACATGTCTACACTTCAAATGCTACAGATTCCATTTATGTAGACAAAGCTTTTAACGGATGCGACAGTTCTGTAAAACTCAATCTGACCATCAACAAAACCCCCGAAGTATACATTACCGGCGATCTTCGTGTTGCACCGGGTTCAAGCGCCACACTTAATGCCAACAGCAATCAGAATGTAAACTACACTTGGAGCACCGGCTCAAGTGCAGAAAGCATTACTATCCCCAACGTACAAGGCAATGTCGACGTTTGGCTGAACGGCAGAAATAATTCAACTGGCTGCGAACACACTGCATACGTCACAGTAATGGCCAACGCCGCCATCGACGAGGTAATCAACGATATGGTTAACATCTACCCCAACCCAACCTGCGCAAAAATCAATATCAACAGCGCCGAGCCCATCAAGAATGTTAGCATCTTCAGTATGGCTGGCCAGCAGGTAATCAATGCACAGAACGCCAACAATGTTGACATGAGCAAACTCACCAATGGCGCTTACGTAGTGCGCGTTGAGATGCAGAATGGCACAGTTGCCACTCGCACCATCATCCTTTCAAAATAACAAATGTTTTTTCATAGCCTGAGGCGTCCGAAAATCGGGCGCCTTTTTTATAAGAAACTATGCACTACAGCATCAAAAGAACCATCAACCTGTTAATAGCCGCCATCACGCTTGCCATTTCCGGCTGCGGGCAACACCAACTGCAACCTATCCACATTGATGGCGAAGCGCAAGGCACATACTATTCCATTATTTATTATGACACCCTGCAACGCGACCTAAAACCCTCTATCGACTCACTGCTCGACGACTTCGACCAGACAGCGTCGCTATGGGTCGACAGTTCCCTGCTGCGTCTTGTCAACGACAACGAAATAAGCATAGTCAACAACCTTTTCGCCACACTCGTAGAACTCTCCGTCCAGATGCACGACTTCACCGACGGGGCTTTCGACTGCACAATCGGGAAACTGGTCAACGCCTGGGGCTTTGGCTTCTCAAAGCGCGAAACAATGGACGACGCCACCATCGACAGCCTGCTGCGCTATGTAGGAAAACAACCCGAGATAATTTCCGGCTTCTGCGGGGAACCTGTAGTACGCAAACCATTTGACGAGACAACATTCGACTTCAACGCAATAGCACAAGGCTACTCCACCGATCTTGTCTGTCAATTCCTCGAAGAAAAAGGCATCAGCAACTACATCGTCGACATCGGCGGCGAGGTGCGAGCCAAAGGCGGCAAACCTGATGGCTGCGACTGGACGGTAGGCATCGAACGACCTGCCGAGAACCGATATAGCAGCCCTCAAGTTGAGACCAGCATAAAACTGCGCAACAAGGCTGTGGTGACCTCCGGCAGCTATCGCAAATACTACGAGAAAGACGGTCTGCGCTACTCACATACCATAGACCCCGCAACTGGACGCCCAGTCGAACATAACCTGCTAAGTGTTAGTGTGGTCGACACAGCCGCGTGGCGCGCAGACGCACTCGCTACGGCCTTTATGGTAATGGGGCTCGAACGCGCCAAGCAGTTTATCGACAAACATCCCGACGACTCGGGAACTCAAGCTGTATTCTTCATCTACAGCGACGGCGACAGCTACAAAACCTACGCCACAGAAGGATTTAAGAATTTAAAAATTGAAAATTGAAATGAAATCAATGACCGGATTTGCCAAGAGGCAATGCAACATCAACACAAAGAAATACACCATAGAGATTAAGAGCCTTAACAGCAAGCAGATGGACGCCAACGTCAAACTGCCTGCAACCCTCAAAGAATACGAACTGGCGATAAGGGCTATGCTCAACCGCTTGGAACGGGGCAAAATAGATTTCTCTATTAGCGAGGAGAAGAGCGCAGCAACCGCAGCACAACTCGACACAACGCTTGCACGCCAACGCTTCGAGGAACTTAAGAGCCTCGCCTCGCAACTTACTAATGCATCCGACGAACAGCAATTGCTTAACATCGTCCTCAGTCAACCCGACGTATGGACAGCCAACGAGGAGGAGGATATGAGCGAGGAGGAATGGAACGCGCTATCGGACGAGATAAGCAAAGCCGTTGGAGATCTCGACAGCACACGAATTCACGAAGGCGAAATACTAAAAGCCGACTTTGTCAAGCATGTGGCTCTAATTGAGCAATACCTAAACAACATACCGCAATACGAATCGGAACGAATAGAGACAGCCAAAGAGCGTATGCGCTCGATGCTAAACGAGGCGGCAATAAAGGAGGTCGACAGCAACCGCTTTGAGCAAGAGTTGATCTACTATCTGGAAAAACTCGACATTACGGAGGAGAAGGTGCGTCTGAAGAAGCATATCGACTATTTCCGCGAGGTGATGGAGAATGAAGAAGGTTGCGGCAAGAAGCTGGGATTTATCGCTCAGGAGATGGGTCGCGAAATCAACACCACAGGATCAAAAGCCAATCACGTAGAGATACAAAGGTTGGTTGTGGCGATGAAGGATGAGCTTGAGAAGATAAAAGAGCAACTGGGGAATATTCTTTAAATAATGGTAATATAGAAATATTAGTTGTACTAATTAAAAAGAGCGAGGGCGCCGAATGGCGCCCTCGCTTTTATTTCAACGTAGCTAAATGAGATTAGCGGACGATGAGTTTTTCGATCTTGCTGAACTTGCTGTTGGTGATGCGAACGAAGTAAGCACCCTTAGCGAGGTTCGAGACATTGATGTTGGTACCGTTCTCAGCATTGAACTGCGAGGTGGTAACAACGCGGCCGCTCATATCGATGAGAGCCATATTGACGTTGCCGCTGACACCCTTCATAGAGACGTGAACCATAGAGGTTGCGGGGTTCGGCTGGAGCTTCATAGAAACATTGTTGGCAACGGGATCGAAGCCGACATATTCCTTGAAGGTGCAACGGAGAGTGTGGTTGTCGTTAGCCGAGTTGATGTTGAGAGAGATGACGCCATAGGCACCACCATCGGGATCCTCAACAATTTCGAGGCTGTAGGCATTCGACTCGTCATCGGCAGAGATTTCAACACCATCGAGGTAGATCTTGTCGATAGTATAGCCGTCCTCAGGAAGTGCATAGTAGGAGACAGAACCGCCAACTGCAATACTGTCGGTTGCACCGCAGACGATATCATAGTCGAAGTTGTAGAAAGCGCCCTGTTCCTCATTGTCGCACTCGAGCGAGATGGCTACCTTGGGAACATAGTAGTAAGGACCGACAAGGAGACGAATCATAGGATAAGCATCGGTGCCATACCAGCTAACTTTGCTGTCGCCAGTTCTGGCGGGGTCATAAACCATAACAGAGAAGCGGTTGTACTCGGGAACGATGTGGCCCAACGATTTCATACCTTCCTCGTTGATGAAGTAGTTCCAGTAGCCCTCTCTTGCGAAGCGGTTAGCGCTTGTTGCAACTGCGAACGTAGCGTCCTCAGCCAGCTGATAACCGACGCGGTAAGCGGTCTTCGGCTGCATTTCAGGCATATTGGGGAACATAATTCTGATGGTAGGATAGTCGCCATAGACCTCATATTCGAGGTTGGTGATTTCGGTCTGCGAGAGGACGTCGTTGCTGGTGACGGTGTAGGTCTGAGCTCCAATGTCAACGCCCTTGAACCATACTGAGCCACCAGATACAGAATCCCACATCAGCTGCGGATTGAGCTTAGCACCGACTTCCTGCATATCGGGATAAGTGGAAGCAACCATTTCCATACCGAGGATTCTCCAAGGACGACCCTGCTGGTCGCGCGGGATGTCGGTACCGGTTACATAAGATACGAATACACCATAGGAAGCTTTGTCCCATTCAGTATTGTCAGGATTATCCGTCCAGAAGGGACCACCGTTGGCAAGACCAGCTGCGTAGTAGGTGCGGCCGGTGAGGACACCGTGGTCGCGAGCCCAAACGCCAAAGGGGTGCTCGGCAGTAGCGTCGAAGTTGACATCGTAACGCATAGTATCGAGGGTAGCGGTGTCGCCATAGAGGTGAGTGCTGATGCTGTTGGTGATGTCAGCATAGAAATGACGGATACCAGTGTTGGTGGTAGGCAGAACGCCATAGGGGTCACCAGTGGGGGTGCCGTTGACATCGTACCAGCCGTGAGATGAAGCGGTGTCATCATACCATCTGAGGGGGTCGATTATGAGATCGTGATATGCGAAAGGATCGGAAGCGATGGCGCCGAAGTTCTTGTTAACAACCTCGGTAGCAGCCTCGCCGCCAGCGAAACTGTAGATGTGACCGGTAACGCCGCTCATATCGGCAGCACCGTCGTTAGCGACATTGGAAGCCCAAACAACGGGGAGTTCGAGACCCTGGGGCATCATCTGATAGAAGCCCTCAAAGTACTCGTTGGAGACGACCTTGTAGTGGCTCTGAGGAGCTGCGTACATTGAGAAGTCGTCGATGAACCATCTGTAACCATAGGAGTTGCCCCTGCTTTTGTCGGAGCAGTAACGGAGACGCAGCCAAACTTGGCTCTGGCCGGCGATAGCTCTAGGCATAGACTGAGCGATGAAACCGGTGTAGCTGCTGTTAACAGCGACGTCGATGTCGGAACGGTTGATTTCGACACCGTACCAGGTTGTGCCATCGGTGCTGTAGTCGATCCAGCACTCATCGTAGTAGCAACGATAGTATTGGAAGAAACGGAGACGAACCATTTCGACAGAGGTGGTGTTGATAGGACCAAACTTGATGTAGGCGTTGAAGTTACCAGTTGCGCCGGTACCGTTCCAACCGGGGTTCTGGTCGTCCATAGTCATAATCATCCAACCGTTGGTCGGAGTTTCAGCATACTGAAGGATGCTGCTGAAGTCCCAGCCGTAGCCATCGGGATCGGGAGCAGCGGTAACGGGATAATTCTGCAAACTAGCAAAAAATGAATTTTGCATAATAACAGAAGCGACTGTGTCGGGGACACGGTGCCAAGTTGAGTGGCCAGCGGTCTGAGCGTGAGCGTAAACATTGGTGCCGTTCACCTGCTCGCCCTGTCCGATGGTACCTGTAGTGTAGCCTTGGTTGTCAGCGCTGAAGTCGCACGAGAAAATCTCACCATCCTTAGTGAAGATGGATCCGGTGTAACCAGCTGTGGTAGACACCTTTTCGGCTTTTGTTGCATCAGCCTGGTCAAGAGAATGACGGGTGGCTGTCAACTTGTTTGACTGAGCGAACGCTACGGTTGCGCACAGTGCAAAACTAATAACCATTAATGTTTTTTTCATTGTAATTGAATTTTGATTAATAAAAAATTTCCACATTTTAGGTCCGCAAAGCGCTTGTTTACAGAGATTTTACCCCTTTTGGCAAGCGGATGTACGGATTGATATTTGAATGCAAATTTAGTACAAAATTCTTTACCGGCAAAATATTTTTTGATTTTTTTGATTTTTTATGAAATCATCGAGTCAAGGTCGGGTTAGCGGCGAGACGGCGTTGGGACGGAACCGAAGCCTGAGCGACCTAGCGTTGACCTAGAATTGACCCAGAGTTAAGTTATTTTTTTTGCGGGCGCATACTAAAAAACGGAAAAAGATGTTATATCGTCTGTATACATTTATCAAAAATGAAATATAAACCAATATATATAATAACTTTGGTTCCCCTGCTTCTGCTGCTTGCAACCGCAGGATGCAAGGGCACGCAACCTGCGGCAAAGAAAAGCGACAACCGCTACCAACGCAAGCCCATAGTGGAACGCAACGATGAGCAGCTGAAGACTGAGGCGATGCTGATAGACGCGAAGATGCTGTATGAAAAGGGCGACGAAGAGGCGGCCGCACGGAGATATGGCGAGGTACTGACCCGCGACCCTCAATGCAGCGCGGCACTATACGAGATGAGCCGAATGGCGGCAGCGAACGGGATGGGCGACAGCGCGATAGCATTGGCCAAGAGATCGGTGGACATCGACGGGGAGAATATATGGTATGTGATGAACCTGGCCACACTCTACCGCTTGACGAACCATCAGAAGGAATATATCAAGACTTTGGAAACAATAATATCGATGCGGCCGACGGTGGTGGAGCACTACTATGAGCTAAGCGACGCCTATACGATGAACAAGGACTACAAGAACGCAATAGCTGTGCTTAACCGCGTGGAGAAGATGGTTGGCGTAAGCGAAGTGGTGTCGATGCAGAAGGCGCAACTGTGGACAGCGATGGGTCGCGACGAGAAAGCCACACAAGAAATAGAAGCCCTTGCCAAAGCGATGCCGCAGGTGGGTCGCTACAGCGGAATCCTGGCCGAAAAATATATGCAGGCAGGCAAATACGATAAGGCCAAAGAATACTACGACCGTGTGCTTGCCGCCAATCCCGACGACGAATATATCCATCTGTCACTTGCAGAATACTATAAAGCCACCAAACAACCGCGCCTGGCATACGACGAACTGAAGAAATGGCTGGGACAAAGCAAACTGTCGACAACAAACAAACTTCAGGTGCTGACAAAGTTCTACACGAGCGAGGAGTTTTACGGCATCCACTCGCAATACGCCTTCGACCTGATCGAGGTGGCTATGCGCGACGCCGACGACAGCACGACCTTTGCCGCCTTCTATGGCGACATACTTATGAGACAACGCAAATTTGAAGCCGCCGCCCACCAGTTTGAACTGTCGCTCAGCAAAGACAGCAGCAAATACGATGTGTGGGAGGCGCTGCTGGTGAGCGAACTGTCGTCATACAGCGACACCGCACGTTTGGCTCAGCACGCCCGCAGAGCGTCGGCATTGTTTCCGATGCACACGCTGCCATACTACACATTGTCGGTGGTGGAGCACGACAACGGCCGCTACGAAAAGGCTCTGGCTCTGGCAAAGAAATGCGAATTGATGGGATTTGACAACGGATATCTGGAACCGGAAACCTATATGCTGCTTGCCGAATGCTACAACCGGCTGAACGACGCCCGCTGCTACGAATACTATGAGAAAATGCTGAAACTGAACCCCAACAATATGCAGGTGATGAACAGCTACGCCTATCGCCTGGCGTTGGACAAGAAGGATTTGGAAAAGGCCGAGCAGATGTCGAAAAAGACACTTGAAGCGGAACCCAACAATCACTACTATCTCGACACATACGCCTGGATACTGCATCAGATGGGCCGCGACAAAGAGGCCGCAGTATACATAGAAAAGGCGATAAACTCGGGAGCAACATCGGAAGAGGAACTGGAACACTATAACGCCATAATGAAAGCACAATGAAAGCGACAGTTTCTATCGACAGCAAGAGAGAATTACGCAGAGAGTGCGACACACCCCGGCCTTCGGCCACCCCTCTCCAAGAGGGGATGGGCTGCCGCATCACTCTAACTATCAATGATGCGCTGCCGCGCCATCCCCTCTTGGAGAGGGGAGAAGGAACTGCCAGTGGCCGTTCCGATAGCGAAGCGGTGAATAAAATGAAGCGGCGGGGTGTGTCGCACCCTAAAGGCAGCATCAGCCTGCACTTTCCACGTTGTGCCAGTGCTTATATAGCGTTCCTACTAATTTTATTGTTCACCGGATGCCGCTCGCACAAGGAGCTGCAACGGACCGACGGTGGCAAGACAGACAGCACCTCGGCAGTCGTGAGACCCAAACCTACGGTGAAGCCGAAACCGCTAGATTATGAGGCAATCGAAAACGTGGAATTCAACAGCTATCACGCCAACTTCAGCTGCAACGTCAACGGCATCACGGTGAACGGGCAGATAAGAATGGCAAAGGACAGCATAATATGGGTAAGCATAAACAAAATAATCGAGATAGGACGCGCCAAACTGACCCCCGACCGCGTTCAGGTTAATGTCAAACTACTCAACAAAAACTATGACGGCGACTACGCAGGACTGAAACGGCAATGGGATATCGACATCGACTACGCAACAGCCGAAGCGCTGCTGACAGGCAACCGCCCGCCACAATGCAGCAAAAGCAAAGACCCCATACGCACGGGCGACACAGCAACGCTCTATTACACTCAAGGCAAAGAACACCGCCAGCTGACTTTGAAGAAAAACCTGACCACAAAACAACTGACTGAAGCCGAAATGTACAGCCCCTCGAACGGCCAACGCATCAACCTCATCTACAGCCAACGCCAGACGGTGGACGGCCAACGGCTTCCGACAAGCATCGGGGTGAAAATAAAAAGCAGCAACATAAACGAACAGACAGTAATAAAACTGGACAAACTGAAACTAAACGAAAATCAGAGTTATCCGTTCAAATAATAAAAAACCTAAAAGACAAACATAATGAAAAAAACACTAATCATACTGTCGATGCTGATCTGCTGGATAGGGGCACAAGGGCAACAAAAGAGTGCCGTCGACTCGGCAGAACTAATTGTCCAACAGTACTATAACCTACTCAACTACGATGGATTGAGGAACGATAGTATTTTATATATAGAAACAATTATTTATAAACGCTCCAACCCCACCGACACAGCGATAATGAAACGCTGGTTCCTGGCGCCCAACAAAGCCCGCGCCGAACTTTGGCACGGCGACACCTTGCTGGAAGGCGCCTATTCGGACGGAAAGACAATCTTCAGAGAATACCAGCTGGGCATCCTAACCCATTGGACGCGCGTGGCGGATTCGAGATACTACAACATCGCACCCAACTACGACTTCAGAGGAGCGCTGTACCACCGCAAAGCCGATGCCGCAGTATTGAAGTATGAAGGTATCTGGGATTTTAACGGCAACCCGGTGTATCGCGTGTTTGTGGACATCCCGTTCAAATATTGCCGCAACTATCTGTTTGAAAAAGAGAGCGGATTGCTGTTCCTGATACAAGAAACCAACCAGCATTCTGAATACACGAGCCATCAGGCATACGACCACCCCGACTGGCACGCATACCACGAATACCAGCCACTTGGCGATGTGCTGATACCAAGCGTGGAGAGCTATCAGATGGACGGCGACGTCGTATATTATTTCTCGAAAAGCAGGTATGTTCCGATGAATATGGATATTTTTACCAAAGACTGACCATGAGCGCAATAGACAACGACGACGAACTTTATATGCAACAGGCTCTACGCGAGGCACGAGCCGCCTTTGACGAGGGCGAGATACCCATCGGCGCCGTGATAGTATGCAACGGCGAGATTGTGGCACGCGGCCACAACAACACCGAGCGGCTAAACGATGTAACCGCCCACGCAGAGATGGTGGCTTTTACCTCAGCCGCCAACACGCTTGGCAGCAAATATCTGCCCGACTGCACGCTGTATGTGACCGTTGAGCCCTGCGCCATGTGCGCCGGAGCCGCCGGATGGACTCAGATAGGCAGAATCGTATACGGCGCCCCAGACAGCAAAAAAGGGTTCGAGAAGCTTGGGCATACGATGCTGCACCCAAAAACAGAAGTGGTTGCTGGCGTGATGGAAGAAGAATGCGCCCAACTGATGAAGGAGTTTTTTAAAGGAAAAAGATAAGACTTATAAGCCCTATAGGACCTATAAGACCAATAATTAAAACAACAAAACACAATAACTATAATTATGCAACCAACATTATTAGTTTTAGCGGCAGGG
>DBXH01000016.1:111113-134569 GCA_002309335.1 Bacteroidales bacterium UBA1217
TCGGCAAGGTGGTGTTTGTGATTCGCCACAGCTTTGAAAATGAGTTCAAAGCCAAAATCAACGCAGAGCATTTCGGCAACAAGATCAAGGTAGAGTATGTGTTTCAGGAGCTTGACAATCTACCCGAAGGCTTTAAGGTACCCGAAGGACGCGAAAAACCCTGGGGCACCAACCACGCTATCTTGATGGCCAAGGATGCTATTAAGGAGCCTTTTGCCGTCATCAACGCCGACGATTTCTACGGCGCCGACGCCTTTAAGGTTATGGGCGACTATCTGCGCGGCCTTGAAGGCAAGAAGGGCGACTACTGTATGGTGGGCTACCGCCTGGAGAACACGCTGTCGGAGAACGGAACTGTTAGCCGCGGAGTGTGCAATGTTGACGACAAAGGCTATCTCGTCGGTATGACCGAGCGCACCAGCATCGGACGCACAGCCAACGGCATCGAGTACAAGGACGATGACGGCTCGATGCACCCGCTGCCGGCCGACGCCACGGTATCGATGAACCTCTTTGGATTCACACCCGACTATTTCGCAGAGAGTGAGAAATTGTTTGTCGAATTTCTGAAAGAACGCGGCACCGAGATGAAATCGGAATATTATATCCCCTTCGCGGTCAACACCTTCCTCGCCAACGGCTATGCCACAATGCGTGTGCTGAAAACTACCGCACAATGGTTTGGTGTGACCTACAAGGAGGACCGCCCGATGGTGGTGGAGCGCCTGAAGAAACTGCATGACCAGGGAGTGTACTAATTTGCATGACACACCCCGCCGCTCTGCGGCACCCCTCTCCAAGAGGGGACGCGCGGCAGCGATTCTTGTGATGCGACAGCCATCCCCTCTCGGAGAGGGGAGAAGGAACTGCCTGTGGCCGTTCCGATAGCGAAGCGGTGAATAAAATAAAGCGCCGGGGTGTGTCGCATTAAAAATAATACTAAATTTTGGATACGGAGACACTCTTAGCTTTCGTCCGTGAACATAAGGACGAGGATCCGCTAAAACTGCTGCTGCAACAGAAGAAGTATCCCGGCGTGGATATGGAGCAAGTGGCTCAGCAGATTGAAGGACAGAGGCAAGCGTCGGTCAAATGGCCGACGCTTGCAGGCTGTCGGTATTTCCTGTATCCGCCGCGCCTGAACAGAGAGCAGAGCTCGTCGGAGGCAACTGCTAAACATAAAGTGGAAATCGTGCAGGAATTCGCCGGCAAGCATAAGACGAAGCTCCGCATAGCCGACCTAACTGGCGGAATGGGGATAGACAGCATCGCCTTTGCAAAAATGCCGGACACAGAAGTCGACTATGTGGAATGCAACGCTGAGCTATGTCATCTGATGGAGCACAACGTCAACGCCCTCGGGCTGGCCAACATAACGGTGCATTGCGGCGACAGCGTTGAATGGCTCCGCGACAGAAAAAAGAAATACGACGTTATATTTATTGATCCCGCACGAAGAGACACGCACGGCAAAAAGGTGGCGGCATTCGAAGATTGCAAACCCAACATTCTGGAGCACAAGAAACTGTTGACAGAACATTGCGACTTCCTAATGGTCAAGGCGTCGCCTATGATGGACATTGACAAGGGAATAGAGCAACTGGGTAACGTAAGCGACGTATATGTGGTTGCCGTCAAAAACGAATGCAAGGAGTTGGTTTTCATCTGCAGCGACACCGACGGGGAGACCAGAATACATTGCACCAACATCGTCCCCGGCGATGGAAAATACAACAACAAGCCCTTTACACGCACCCAAGAGGCACAAGCCAAATGTGTTTATTGTAAGAGCGTGGGGCGCTATATCTATGAGCCCGACGCATCGCTGATGAAAGGCGGCCCCTACAAACTATTGAGCGAAGAATGGGGTATGCAAAAACTGTCGCGCAACACCCACCTCTACACCAGCGACAACCTGCACGGATGGATGGGACGTACCTTCTGCGTGCTGCGCGAGACTCAACTCAACAAAAAGGCCATTGCCGACGCCATTCCCGACGGCAAGGCTCACGTCATAGTAAGGAACTACCCGGCCGAAGCTGCCGCTCTGCAGAAACAGCTTGGGTTGAAAGAAGGCGGTGAACTATTTGTCCTCGCCACAACGGTTGGCACAAAGAAGACCGGATTTATTTGTTGCGACACAAAAAATTATCAACATTTTTTTGAAGAAATGAACAAATAAATTTGGTCAGTTTCAAAAATGTATGTAATTTTGCACCCTCTTAAAATGATTTCGGAGGAGATGATTACCCGTTCAATATTCTCCAAATCAGATGGATAGGAGTATGCAAAGGTTATCCGTCAGCCTAAACATAAACCTTGAAATCAAGAGAAAAAAGGAATCGGGCATCCCGTTTTAGGGGTGTCGGCAAATAAAAAAAATGAACATCATCGTAAAATAAAATGAATACATTAAGTTACAAGACAGTATCGGCCAACAAGAACACCGTCAATAAAGAGTGGGTTCTTGTAGACGCAGAAGGTCAGACCGTAGGACGCTTGGCCACACGTGTTGCCAACATCCTTAGAGGCAAGACAAAGCCTTGCTTCACCCCGCACGTTGATTGCGGCGACAATGTTATCATCATCAATGCTGAGAAGGTTGTGTTCTCCGGCAAGAAAGAGACCGACAAAATCTATCAGCGCTACACCGGCTATCCGGGAGGTCAGCGCGAGACTACTCCTGCAAAGGTTCGCGCACAGCATCCCGAGCGCATTCTGGAGCACGCTATTCGTGGTATGCTTCCCAAGAACAGACTGGGTGCAGATCTTTACCGCAACCTTTATGTCTATGCCGGCAGCGAGCATCCTCACCAGGCTCAGAACCCAAAAGTCATCAACATTAACGATATAAGATAATAGCAATGGAGCAAGTAATCAACACTATAGGTAGAAGAAAAACCGCTGTCGCCCGTATTTATATGAAACCGGGTAGCGGTAAAATCACCGTCAACAACAGAGATTATAAGGAATATTTCCCCACAGGTCCGCTGCAGTTCATCGTCAATCAGGCTTTCCAGATTGTTGATGCTGAGGGCAAATGGGATGTCAAGGCTAACCTCGACGGCGGTGGAATCACCGGTCAGGCAGAAGCTCTGAGAATGGCTATCGCCCGCGCTCTCTGCGAGAACAACGCCGAAGATCGTCCTGCACTGAAGTCAAAGAGCTTGTTGATGCGCGACCCGCGTATGGTTGAGCGTAAGAAACCCGGCCAGCCCAAAGCTCGTAAACGCTTCCAGTTCAGCAAACGTTAAAAGAAATATAAGTTTAGAATCCAAATTGCGGAGACTCTGTTCGGTTGCCAGTTCAGCAGCATAGGTCTGCCGAAAAACCGAGCCCAAAGGACTACTCGGCAATTGGTTTTAAGGAACGTAAACAAAATAAAAAATGACAGAATTAAAATTCGAAGAATTACTCGATGCAGGTTGTCACTTTGGACACCTCAAAAGAAAATGGAATCCCAAAATGGCTCCCTATATCTTCAAGGAGCACAATGGTATTCACGTAATTGACCTTCAGAAAACCATCGCAAAGGCCGAAGAGGCTGCAACGGCTCTGAAGCAGATTGCCAAATCCGGCAAGAAAGTCCTCTTTGTCGCCACAAAGAAACAGGCTAAAGACGTTGTCGCCGAACTGGTGAAAACCGTCGATATGCCTTTCGTCACCGAGCGTTGGCCCGGCGGTATGCTGACCAACTTCNNAACTTCACCACCATCCGCAAGGCTGTCAAGAAAATGAACTCCCTTGACCAGATGATGCACGACAAAGATTTCAACAACATCTCTAAACGCGAGCGCCTTCAGGTGCAGCGTGAGCGCGCCAAACTCGACAAGAACCTTGGTTCTATCGCAGACTTGACCCGCCTGCCCAGCGCACTGTTCGTTATCGACATCAACAAGGAGCACATTGCCGTTGCTGAGGCTCGTAGACTTAACATCCCCACCTTCGCACTGGTCGACACCAACTGCAATCCTGACCTTATCGACTTCCCGATTCCTGCCAACGATGATGCATCGAAGTCGATTGCCGCTATCCTCAAATATATGGTCGAGGCTATCCAGGAAGGTCTCAACGAACGTATGCTCGACAAAGAGAACAACGTAGAGGAAGAGAAGGAAGAAGTTGAGGTGGAGAACACCGACGACGAGAGCAAGAACGAGAATCGCGAAGAGGCTCGTCCGCGCCGCCCGAGAAGAAAGACAACCGCTAACAAAGAATAATCAAGGAGAATAGACTATGGCAACAATCACTGCAAAACAGGTTAACGAACTGCGCCAGCTTACCGGCGTAGGTATGATGGACTGCAAGAAAGCCCTTGTGGAATGCGACGGTGACGTGCAGAAAGCTATTGAACTTCTGCGCCAGAAAGGTCAGAAAATGGCCGCCAAACGTGCCGACCGCGACGCCAACGAGGGTTGCGTGCTTGCCAAGAGCACTGGCAATTACGGTGCTATCGTAATGTTGAGCTGCGAAACCGACTTCGTGGCCACCAACGCCGATTTCATCGCTTTCACCACCTCTATTCTCGATGCAGCTATGGCTAAACACCTCACCACTAAGGACGAGGTTATGGAGATGGACCTCAATGGCCGCAAGGTCAGCGACAGCATCACCGACCAGATTGCCAAAATCGGTGAGAAAATCGAACTGGCTCACTTCGAGGCTATCAACGCTGAGGCCGTTTACGCTTACATCCACCCGGGTAACCGTATGGCTTCCATCGTTGGAATGAACAAGGCTGGCTTTGACGAGGTTGGTCACAATGTCGCTATGCAGGTTGTCGCTATGCGTCCCGTCGCACTCGACGAGGCTAGCGTACCGCAGAGCGTTATCGACAGCGAGCTGAACGTCTACCGCGAGAAGACCAAAGAGGAACTCGTTGGCAAGGCTATCGAAGCCGCTCTCAAGAAAGCTGGCATCAACCCCGCTCACGTGGACAGCGACGACCATATCAATTCAAATATGGCTAAGGGCTGGATCACCGAGGAGCAGGCCAATACCGCCCGCGAAATCAAAGAGAAAGTTGGTGCTGAAGCTGCTGCAAACCTTCCCGAAGCTAAGATTGAAGGCATTGCCAAAGGTCGTCTGAACAAGTTCTTCCAGGAAAGCACCCTGATGAATCAGGAGTACATTATGGAGAGCAAAGTCAGCGTCAAGGACTTCATCGCCCGCACTGACAAAGATCTCAAATGCACTGGTTTCAAACGTTTGGAACTTGGCGCATAAGCGATAAACATTATTTGGAACTTTGCGGTTGCGCGAGAAATCGCGCAACCGTTTTTTTTTAATAGAATGGCGAAGAAACAGAAATACTATGTTGTGTGGCAGGGTAATATTCCCGGCGTCTACGACTCGTGGTCTGAATGCGAAAAGCAGATAAAAGGTGTGGCGGCTGCCAAATACAAATCGTATGAAAGCCGCGCTCTCGCAGAACAAGCTTTCCGCATCGGTCCCGAATTGGCTGCCTCGGTTATTGAAAAGCAAATCAAAGGCGAGCCTATATTGGTCACCGACGAAAACGGCATTTCTAAAATACGCTCCGATGTCGAAGGTCCTGTACCAGTACTCGACGCCATTGCCGTCGATGCTGCCTGTAGCGGCAACCCCGGCGTTATGGAATACCAAGGCGTCTATGTCGCCAGCCGAACACAGCTGTTCCATTTCAGCGCGCCAGTGGGCACAAACAACATAGGCGAATTCCTTGCCATCGTTCACGGACTTGCTTATCTCAAGAAAAACAATCTCAACCTGATACTCTATTCCGACTCCGTCAACGCCATCAACTGGGTGCGCGCCAAGCAGTGCCGCACAAAACTGGCCCTGACGCCAGAGACAGCCAAATTATATGAAATCATCCGACGCGCCGAGGCGTGGCTGCACAACAACAGTTATACCACCGAGATTCGCAAATGGGACACTGAACATTGGGGCGAGATACCGGCAGACTTCAACCGCAAATGAACACCACCGACCTGCATATACCATCCAATAAGGTGCGCGACATAGAGCGTTACATCCAATCCGAACTCAACGGACTCTATCCCGAGTGTGAGATCAAGATGTTCGCAAGAATGCTGTTTGAAGGCTTCTTCGGATGGACTCAAACTGATTTGTTGTTGCGACGCGAAGATACTGTCAACCAGTCTGATTTACTACGATTTCACTGGGCAGTCGAAGACCTGAAACGCCATCGTCCTATACAACATATCATCGGATGGACCGAATTCTGCGGTTGCCACATAGAGGTAACGGAGGACACCCTGATACCACGCCCCGAAACCGAAGAGATTGTAAACTGGACCCTCGACCTGCTTTCAAAATCCAAAATTCATAATTCAAAATTCAAAGCCCTCGACCTCTGCACCGGAAGCGGCTGCATAGCAATAGCACTGGCAAAACATCTGCCCAAAGCCGAGGTGTGGGCCATCGATATCTCTGAAAAAGCTCTCGCCGTAGCAAAACGGAACGCACAAACGAACAACGTTAACGTCAACTTCCTTCAGGCCGACATCCTTTCACCGTTCACAATTCACAATTCACAATTCACTCTCATTATCAGCAATCCACCCTACGTGATGGACAAAGAAAGAGCCGTAATGCAACCAAATGTGCTCGACTGGGAACCGCAGCAAGCATTGTTCGTTCCCGACAGCGATCCTCTCCTATTCTATCGCTCCATTGCCGATATAGCAGCAAATCATTTGGCACCAGACGGTACGCTTGTTCTCGAAATCAATGAACAACTGGGACAAGAAACACTTCTGCTGTTTGAAAAAAAAGGCTTTTCGGGGACAATCCACAACGATTTCAGAGGTAAACTCCGTATGCTGAGCCTCAACAAAGCATAAGCTAATTTCACACATCGTTCAAAAACACAAAAACGCAAAAGGTATTTTAAAAAAAAACGTTCCCTGCACAAAATCCATCCGACTTCTTTTTTTTTGCAAAAAACGGTTTATTTCAATTTTTTTTGTACCTTTGCACTTATGAAAGACTATTTATTTTTATACACATTCCAATCTAACTCACTGATTATCACCCCCCCCCTACACGACATTCAGGGGAAAACATTATAATTGCAGAAAGAACTTTAACAAATGAATCTCCAATAGGGAGCCGTGACGATGGGATTTGAAAACCCATTGCACGGCTCCTTAACGTTGTTATTTATACCGAAATTAATGATTAACACCATTATTATTTAAATACATATAATTTATGAAAACGAAGAAAACACTATTAATGGCGGCAATGCTGCTGCTGTGTGCGGGTCTATGGGCTTGCGAAGAAACGCCTCTCACTCCTGGCGACGAGCCCAACAATCCAGACAATCCGGGAGGTTCCACTCAGGTTGAATGGGTCGACCTCGGTTTGCCAAGCGGTATGCTGTGGGCATCACACAACGTGGGTGCCACCACACCTGAAGGTTACGGCAACTATTATGCGTGGGGAGAGACGACGCCCAAATCCTACTACGATTGGAACACCTATCGTTTCGGCGAGTACGGCGCCTTCACCAAGTATTGCACCAATACTTGGGGTCTCAACGGTTTTTATGACAACAAAATGACTTTGGAACCTGACGACGATCCCGCCACTGTCAATATGGGTGGTGGTGCCCGCACGCCGACAAGTGCGGAATGGGAGGAACTGCTGGCCAACACCACCAACATATGGACCACACAGAACGGTGTGCACGGTGTGAAATTCACAGCATCCAATGGTAAAAGTATCTTCCTGCCTGCAGCTGGCTACCACCGCTTCGGCGATTTGATAGGTGACGATGGTGGCGGCTTCTATTGGTCCAGTTCCATTTATGCGGCAGACAACCCTGCCTTCGCGTGGATTTATTTCTTCGCTGGCGACGACCGCCATATGGAAGGCGGCAGCCGTGAGTATGGATATCCTGTACGCGCCGTGCGCGGTACCGGCGGCACAGCCTCGCAAGGCGGTTTCGACGCCAATGGCGCCAGCAACGCCCTTTTCTCGGTAAGTGCCACCAAAAAGATACATTTCAGTCGCGGCAACCTGCAGTACAAAGCCTCTACCGGCACGTGGCGTTTTGCCGAGAGCCAGCTGGACTTTGTGGGCGACGCTAATGCCGCTATTTCCGCAACCAACAGCGGATGGATTGACCTCTTCGCCTACGGTACCAGCGGATGGAACAGCGGTGTGAATGCCTATATGCCCTATAGCGCAAGTTGGGATTTCCAGGACTATCTGCGAAACGTTGATCTCACGGGCAACTATGCCGAGGCTGACTGGGGTTGGCACAACGCCATCAGCAATGGCGGCAACCAGACGCATATGTGGCGCACGATGACCGCCGCCGAGTGGCAGTATCTGCTTGGCCGTTCCGGCAAATGGGGCTTGGCAACAATTGGCGGCAACACAAGAGGTATGATTATCCTGCCCGACAATTGGGTGACACCGAGTGGCCTGACTTGGACAGCAGGCAACAGTACCTACGGATATTACGACGACAACACATACACCGCGTCCCAGTGGCAGCAGATGGAGGATGCCGGTGCCATTTTCTTGCCCGCCGCCGGCGACCGCGAGGGCGATGACAACATTTCCAATGTGGGTTGGAGGGGCAACTACTGGTCGGCCAGCCACGACAGCGAAACGGAGGATATTTCCCTTCGTGGTGTCTTTTTCTACGATGGGGCCGTATTCTGTCCCGCCGGCGACAGCCCGCGTGTCGGCTACTCGGTACGATTGATTAAGGATTAAAACATTAACTCATAAAAAATAAAGTTATGCGAAAGATTCTATCTACAATAGTAATGGCAGCGTTGCTACTGCTGCCGCTGGTGTCGCAGGCACAGACGAACGCGAGCATCACCTTTGCCGTCAACAACGCCACTATGGGCACCACCAACCCGACACCAGGCACCTATAATTATGCCAATGGAGCCACGTTCAGCGTAACAGCCGTTCCCTATAGCGGCTATGTGTTGAGCGATTGGACGATGTCCATCACGATGTATGGCCAGACATTCAATTATTCACTTGGTGTAAACACACCTACCGTTAGTGACGTAGTAGATGCGTCGACTATGGACGGTATGACACTTACCGCCGTGTTTGTACCACAGGGCACTGTCCAGAACCCCGACTCGGTGGAGGTCACCATCGCTGTGGCTTATCCGACCTATCCGCAGCCGGGAGGTCTTACGCCAACCCAGCCGTTAGGCACCACCAATCCACAGCCGGGCACCTATAGGTTTGCCGAGACCGACGGTTTCAGTGTCACGGCCATCCCCAGCAGCGGCTGCCAGTTGGAGTATTGGTCGATTGCGTTCGACCTTTCTTCAGGACAGCACTGGGATCAACCACTCGGCAGCAGCCTGACCATTACCGACCAAGACCTTGCCGACTACCTGCTCTTCGGTGACAACCTGAACAACTTGACCCTCACCGCACATTTCGACTCCATCCGTCCTGTCGACTCACTGCCTTTGACCATAATAGTGGACCCCACCTATTCTTTTGGCCACACCAGCCCCTCCGCTGGCACCTACTACTACGCGGAGGGTGATATCCAAGACATCGATTTTATACCAGACAGCGGACATTACTGCAAAGGCTATTTGAAGACTTGGATTCAGGACGGTGTGGAACACAGTAATGTACACTGGTACCACCTTTTCCCTCCCTATTATGATATGTATTACTTTACGGGAGTTGTAGTGAATTACCCGACGACCATCAAGGCCTATTTCGGCAGTGCCCGTACTCCGTTGCCCTTCATCTGTGTCAATGCTTACGTTTACTACGATGGTGGTACGGTCACAGGCACAGGAACCTATAATGTCGGCGATAGTGTAACACTTATCGCCACTCCCGAACCTGGTTACCATTTTGTGGGTTGGCTTGATGCTAATTCATACAATGGCGTTTCGTACGACACGGTAAGTCACGACATGATATACTCTTTTGTCGCAAACGTTGCTACTGACGGATCAACTTATGCCGACTATAACTTTGCCTATTACGCTATCTTCGAGTATGGCGAGATTCCACACGAAGACCTTGTCATCGGTGTCAACAACCCATCTCTCGGCACCACCAGTCCCGCTCCGGGAACCTACCAATACACCTACGGCTCTCCCGTCACCGTCACCGCCATCCCCAACACGGGCAACAGTTTCGTGCGCTGGACCGATGAGGACGGCTACACTATTAGTATGGAGAACCCTTACACTTTTGGCATTTGGACCACGGGCGGCACCCAAACCATTATCGCACAGTTTGTGGAAGGCGAGTACATCCCCGACAGCGTGACGCTCACGGTTGCCGTCAACAACCCCTCGATGGGAACCACAACTCCCGCCCCCGGCACCTACACCTTCGCCGAGACCCAGGAGGTGCATTTCGTTGCCACACCCTACGACGGATACTATGTTATGGGATGGGAACTCAGAGCTACTTATATGGGTATGACCATACGCGACACTTTGTTTGGCGAAAACGAGTTCTATACTGATTTCTTTGATCTGGTTGATGCCAGCAATCTGGTTCTCACTGCTCTCTTCACCGACGACAGCACCTTCGACCACAGCCGTGTCTTCATCACCTTTGCTGTCAATGACCCAGCTATGGGAACCACCGACCCGGCTCCAGGCACCTATGTATTTTCTGATGGGGAGGAATATACTGTTACCGCCATACCCAACGATGGCTATCACCTGCTCGGCTGGACAATGACATACACCTACTATGGACAGGTTTACACCGAACCGCTGGACGAGGCAATTACAACACTTACAGGTATAGCGTATGCCGACGAGTATATGTCTAACGCCACTCTCACCGCCATCTTCGGTCCAGCCAGCATCAGTTCCGACAGCCTGACAGTTGTCGTCGGTGTCAACAACCCCAATTATGGTTCGGTCTCGCCCGCTGCAGGCACCTACAACTATGGCGAGGGTGAAACCGTCACGGTGACAGCCACTCCCGCCTCAGGCTGCAGCTTCATCGGATGGCACGTCACCATTGCACATCCTATCTATGGCATCATACAGGATGAGACGATGCCTTCCGTTGCCTCAACCATCACTTTCGAGATTGAGGAAGAAATGCTTGGCTATGTCCACACATTGATCGCCCTGTTCGACGGTCCTGAAGGCATTGAAGATGCTCCCGTCGTCAGCATCATCGCTTATAGCAAGGATGGCCACATTTTCCTGACCGGTGCCGAAGGCCGCGAGGTCTATCTCTTCGACATCAACGGCCGTATGCTCCATCACAGTGTCAAAGCCGATGCTACCGAAACTTACGCTGTTCCCGCAACAGGAGTATATCTGGTCAAGGTTGTCGGTGTCGAAACAAAGCGTGTGGTAGTGATACGCTAACCATCACATCTACAACAAAAGAACGAAGGTGTCCTAAATGGGGCACCTTTGTTTGTTATTGACAAAACGCTGTTTTTACTTGGTGTCGCGACCGGCACGGATGGCCTTGATTATTGGACCTTACCATTTGACATCTTATTGCATTGAGCGCAATAATCGGCGAAAAAAATCGTTATTATAAATATAAAACCCATAAGCAACCTCTCGATATGGAAAAATACGTACTTTCAATCTATTGGCAGGTAGACGTGCGGACCAAACTCATTCCTCGCGACACCGTCATCAACGACAGCACCCCTTACGGCACACTCACCTCCGTAAAGAGTCCCATCTGCGACTACACCGAGGACTACACAACTATGCTCTGCCTCGAGCTCAACGAGACCACCACGCAAAAGCTCATCAGACAAATCAACGAGCAAACGCCATTAGACATCATCAAACTATACAAAATCAAAATCTTTTTCGGCGTTTTGGGCTTCGCCACTATGGAACTCTACGCCACCTTCGACCTCGCAAGCTATCCCGATTTGGCCACGACATGGGTAACCATCCAGGAAGACAACCATAAAGTGGTGGAGTTTTTCTCTTGGAACGCTCCCCTGGTAACATCGATGATCAATTCAGGAAGCAAATATACCACAGGCAATCCCGATTTCTATTTCGGCATCCACAAGAAACTCACCGAGCTTATGATCAAGCACGGCATAGCTTCGAGCAATGAATGCAACGACACCTACGTCTACACCTACAACACTCTGACCACAAGCCAGCAAACCGCCGACCAGCTACGGAATGCCCTCAATATGAGCGACAACCTTATTATGATGGGCGACTGCAAGTCGTGGCAGCTTTTCGGCAACCACCTATGGGTTGTCCCCTCCGAGAAAGACGACTGGGAGGCACACGAACTGGCAAGCGCCACCATCCTCTCGGCCTGGCAGGTACTCATCTACGACCTCGGAGCCATCAATTACAAGAACATTCTGCGACTGCTGAGCCACAACATACCCTTCAGCACCAAATACATCAAAAATATCATCAACAAAGACAACCTTTCCTTGTTGGAGCTACGTCTCGCTATCCGCGATCTCAACAACCCCAAGACCTTCCTCACCGAGCGCAGCTATGGTGAGTACAATGACCAAGACCGTTTCAATGCTTTCAACGACGGTCAAAAGTCTCTTGAGGCCGCCGCATCTGGTATCGACACCGACAAACAGTCCACATCGTCCCACACCATCGAAGTCGTCATAAGCATCCTTACCGTTATGTCCATCTACTCGCTCGTTACCGACACCTACACAATGCTCACCTTCGACAAATTCCCAAGCCCCATCTCCAATGTGGCATCCTGGTTGTTCAGCCTCGCTACACTCTTCTGCATCATTATGATCCTCTTGCTGATACGACGCTCCAAATAACGAAGTGATTACAAGCAGAATAGAATGATAGGAAACAAGAAGGTCCGCGCTCTGGTGAGCGCGGACCTTCTGCAATCAGTGACACTGTTTTACTTGGCGTCGCGACCGGCACGGATGGCCTTGATATTGGTCTCGACAACGGCGTCGCCCTTGCGACCGAAGATGGCCTTGATTGCCTTCTCGAGCTCTTCAAAAGCAATCTCAAGGTAAGGAGCAGCAGCACCGAGCAGGACCATATTGCCACGTGCGTTGAGTTCCTTGGCAATGGCGTTAGCGTTGAAACTTACGCATTTAGGCAGCTTTGCCAGTTCTGCGTTGACCTTCTCAATGTCAGGATAGTTGTTGATATTGATGAAGGGGTCGCTGTTGGTGATGACCACGCCGTCGGGAGCCAGGAAAGGCAGATAGCGCAGTGCCTCCATAGGCTCGGAGCTGAGGATGATATCGGCCTTGCCTTCAGGAATAACGTCGGCGAAGATAGGTTCGCTGCTGACACGGAGGTGGCTGAACACCGAACCACCGCGCTGCGACATACCGTGAATTTCACTCTGCTTTACGTTCATACCCAAATTGAGGGCAGCGTCGCTTATAATCTTGGCTACGGAAACGATACCGTCACCGCCTACGCCACAAAGTATGATGTCTTTTTTCATTTTATCGTAATTTGTTGATATGTTTGGTGTTGATATGTTGATACGGCTCGTTTGCAACGTTTAACCTATCAACATATCAACGAAATATTTATTTCTTTGCTGCAATTCTTTTCTTGTTCTCAACGATGCAAACACGCTGCGGAATGATGACACTGACGCCGTTGTAAGCGACCTCTTCCTCAAGAATCTTGACAAACTCGTCGTGGTTCTTCTTCAGAGGAACGATGGTGCGGATGTGGTCGGGATCAACGCCGAGACCCTTGCAGATGTTGAAAAGCTTTTGGTTGGCGCTCGAAGGCTGACCGCCAGTCATAGCCGTGATGTCGTTGTCGAGAATCATAACGATGACGTTGGCTTTCTCGTTGACGCAGTCAAGCAGACCTGTCATACCGCTGTGGCCGAACGTACCGTCACCGATAACAGCAACCGACGGGAAGATACCCATCTCGGCGGCACCCTTTGCCATCGTGATGGAAGCACCCATACAAACGGTGGTGTTGATGGCACCCATATTGAAGCCGAGTGTGTAGCATCCGATATCACCGAACACGCGACCGTGCTCATATTTCTTCATTACGTCGATAACAGCCTCATAGCTGTCAATGTGCGGACAACCTACGCAGAGTGCCGGAGGACGGTTGGTGACAACCTCGGGAACTGCAGGACCATTGGGAACGTTGAGACCCAGAGCCTTGGCAACCTTCTCAGCATTCAACTCGCCATCGCGACGGATAGTCTCGTCCAAACGACCGTGAACGGGCTTGCCTTTGCCGAGGAAACCTTTGATATGCTCCTCAACGAACGGCTGACCATCCTCAAGCACAAGGATTTCGGCACATTCGTCATAGAGCTTATTAAGCATATTGAACGGCAGCGGATACTGGGTAATCTTGACGACAGGATAGGGGCATTTGCCGCCGGGGAAATTCTCCTGCAGGTAGTTGAAAGCAATACCTGTGGTGATGATACCGCGGCTCTTGTCAGCACCGTCAAAATATTGGTTGAAACCACTCTCCTCGCTCGATTTGGTGAAAGCAGCCTGCTTGTCGATAAGGTCACGATAGAGACGCTTTGCGTTGGCGGGCAGCAGAACAAAACTCTTCGGGTCGGTAGGATAATTGATAGGATTCTGCGGCAGAGCGGGTTTGCGCTCAACACCGGCACGGCTGTGAGCCAGACGGGTGGGGATGCGGTACAGGATAGGAGTACCCAGTTTCTCACTCAGTTCATAGCCAAAGAATACCATATCGTATGCCTCCTGCTGGTTCGATGGTTCGAAGATCGGAATCATGGCAAACTTGCCATAGANNTCCTGCTCGTCCTGCGACGAGAACATCGACGGGTCGTCGGCAACAACGATAATAACGCCCTTGGTACCGATAATGGCGGCATTCATAAAGGGGTCGCCGCAGACATTGAGACCCACGTGCTTCATACAGGTCATAGCACGTTTGCCAGCGTAAGCAACGCCAATCGAAGCCTCAAGTGCGGTCTTCTCGTTGGCGCACCAGTTGGCGACAATGCCTTTTTCCTTAGCCTCTTTCGATTTAATCACATACTCCGTAATCTGCGTCGAGGGGGTTCCGGGGTAGCTATTTATGGCGCTACCGCCAGCGTCTATAAAAGCCTGAGCAATAGCCTCATCGCCCAGCAAAAGTAATTTTGACATTTCGTTTATATTTAGTTATTAATTAATGAATTCAATTTTGCAAAGATAAGAAGTTTTTTCGAAGTAGACAAAATTATTTTTTATTCCACTGATTATGTAACGATTATCTCTTATCCATCCGCCACATCTGCCAACTGTTCCATACATTCTGGAAAACAGAGTAGAAAGCCATAAAAACCGATGCCAGCGGAGTCAGATAGTAGTTGGCCATCCAGATGCCCATAGCGGTGTTTTTCTGACCCAACAGCTGTCCGCCGCTGATACGGTCGCCGTAACGGGCTCCCAGCCAGCGGCCAAAGCCGAACTGGATGATGCAAAACAGCAGCGACGCCACGCCCAGCCAGATAATATTGTGCCAGTTGCCTTCGCCGTGCAGGAATATAAAGTCTATTGTCTGACCAAGGGTGAAAAGCAACGCCAGCGACCATAGATAGAATGAGAGACCTTTGTAGCGTTTAAGGAAATCATTGGCTTTGGGCAGCCATAGCTGCATAGCGAATGTGGCAAAGAACGGCAGTCCTATCACAGTTCCCACCCGTTTAAGGATCATCCAGAAAGAGTCAAAGAAAGGCATATCCTGCTGGTTTCCGATAAACGAGAAATAGATGGGTGCAACCACCGCAACCATCAGGTTACCGATAATGGTGTAGGCCGTCACCGTTTCGCGGTTGGCGCCAAGCATACAGCTGATTACCGCAACCGACGACGCCACAGGACACAGCACTCCTATCAGCACACCCTCAGCCACCACACTGTCGGCTCCGAACCATCGCAGAATCAAATAACTGCCGAGACTTACGGTGATCTGGAACAGCATCAGCCAGACATCAAGTCGCGACATACGCAGTCGCTTGATATCCACTGCCGAAAAAGTGAGTAGCAGAATGGTGAAAATGATATAGGGCACCATAAAGCTGAACATAGCACACCAGCGGTGCAGCAGAAGTCCCAAAACAATGGCGACGGGCAATATGTAACTTCGGTATTTTTGCATTTATAGGTTCTAAAGTCTGTTTCCTTTAAAAAGGTTTAAAAGTTTAAAATCAGTCTCTAATATTTTGTCAATATACGGATAGATACCTGTCAATTACACTGTTGCGACGAGTACCCGTTCGTATTCGAAACTGCAAAGTTACTCAATCTCCTCGAATGTCAAAAAAAATGTGTAATTTTGCATTTCAGGTTTAGAAACCCTTTAATTATGATTATTGGAATATTTTCAACCCTTTAAACCCCTTAAAACCTTTTCAACCCTTTTAACCCTTTAACCCTTTTCAACCTTTAAAACCTTTACAACCCCCATATCCAATGCTAAGAGAAGAAACCGTCTTCGGACCCATACATAGCCGCCGTCTAGGCACATCGCTCGGCATCAACCTGCTGCCCGAGAAAGGTAAATTCTGCAACTTCGACTGCATCTATTGCGAATGCGGCTGGAACCGCGACGGCCGCAACGACAAGGTGCTGCCTTCGGCCGAAAAGGTGCGCACCAACCTTGAAAATATGCTTCGGCGTTTGCAGAAAGAGGGCGTGAAAGTCGACTCCATTACCTTCAGCGGCGACGGTGAGCCCACACTGAATCCCGAATTCCCGCAGATTATCGATGACACCCTGCGCCTGCGCGACACCTACGAACCCGATGCCAAAGTATCGATACTCTCAAATGCAACAAGAGCACATATACCGGAGATTTTCGCCGCCCTGTGCCGCGTCGACAACCCCATAATGAAGATCGACGCACCCACCAACGAACTGGTTGCCAAAATAAACAACCCCGCACCAGGCTACGATGTGCAGCGCGTCATAGAAGCACTCAAACAGTTCAACGGCAATTTCATCTTGCAATGGTGCCTGCTGCGCAGCCCCGACTTTGATTCGTCAAGCCCCGAGGTTGTAGGACCGATGCTCGACATCATAAGGCTGTTGCATCCGCGCGAGGTGATGGCGTACACCATCGACCGTCCCACTCCGGCGCAGAACCTCACCAAAGTCACACCCGACGAGATGCGCTCGCTCTTGCAGCCCCTCATCGACGAAGGTTTCCAAGTGCAGATAAAAGGGTGAAATATCAGATCTGAACTACTTCTCAAATCTAACCCACATCTATCCTAATCCTCTTTGATAATGCCTTTAATAGGAAGTTGGGCATCAGCGGGCAGAGCATAATGACCAGTCGGTCGAAAAGACCTGGGATAAGGGTCGCCCTGCGCTTGAACATAGCCTTGAGCGCACGCCGCGTTGCCTTTTCAGGCGACAAAAGGACACCAATACGCAAGAGGAGTTTGCGGTAACGCAAAAATGACAGGTTACCCAGTAGCGGTGTATCCACCGCACCGAATATGGCGGTGGTCACGCTGACAGCAGTACCCTTGCATTCTATGTGTAAAGCCCGCGAATAGCCCTTCACAAAACGTTTGGTGATGCCGTACATACCGATTATCGGCCAATCCATCCAGGCGGTGATGGATGAGATATTAAGGATGTAGCCTCCGCCCTGCTCTTTCATAAACGGTATCATTTGTCGGCACAGCAACAACGGCGTGGTACAATGCAACGCCATAATACGCCTAAGTTTTTCGGGTTCTGTCTCTTCTATGGGCGTAGCTATTAGCATACCTGCATTATTGATAAGTATCTCTATATGCCAGTTATGCTCTCTGCACTGGTTTGCAATACGTTCCGCTGCGTCGGGCTGAGTAAGGTCCATACATAGTACAGCGGTAGGAACATTATATTGCCGAGCAAGATAGGTTGACAGCTCCTGCGCAGCATCGCCGTTGATATCCACCAACACTATTCCATACCCCTTCTCAGCCAACTGAATGGAATAGCAGCGGCCCATCCCCGAAGCCGCTCCGGTAATAATAGCGTATTTACTATTGAATAACATCTTGCTTCAATCCTTCACTATCTTATATTTCCACAGCCGGCCAGCCATAATCCTTAAGGTAGTGGACTGCGAGATTATTTTGTTTCTTGTATTCGCGCAGTTGCTCCATCCGAACGGCCTCGCGAACCCCTTCATTTGAGTGCATATTCCAGAAAATATCGAAATGCCCGCCAAATATACGCTTTGCACTGGACTGGAATCTCGAACCGTCTTCCGTCTGATCAAAAGACATCACCCTGTACTCGCCATCCTCCTTGTCTAATGTCATCAAACCCGAATGGTTGCCACCTGAGACACACATCAACGTGTCGCCCACCTGATTGTACCAAAAAACCCAGAAATCACCCCACACGCGAAGCGAATCCTCATACACCATCATCAATGTAGGAATGCACAACTCTCCTTGAAGATAATGAGGGCCTATCACATCTCTCAGATAGTTGCTCACAGCCTGTCGTACAGCCTGTTCCTCGCGGTTTATGGCTATATGGCGTATGCAGTCGGCCTTGTGCCCGTCAAAATCGGACATCAGCCACTGTCCTCCCTCCTTCTTCATATAGAGTTTATGCTCCTCTATGTCGCTCGACTCGTCGAACGAGCCATCTTCCCACTTCTGCCGCACATTGATGGTAGCTACAGCATTCGTCTTGTCGATCATCTCCACACTTAACACCTCGTAGTCGGCAATCGTGCCTCCGTTTCCTGTCACAAAATAGTAAAGCCATTCATGGTCCATAGCCTCGTGGTTGGGGAGATTGAACATCGTATCAAGCACAGCATAAAAATCCTCCGTCATAAAGTCCTTCGATTGTTCCAACATTTCATGATCGGGAATATATTTGCACAACTCCATTGCGCGTTCCTTCATCTGAGTCTCCTTGTTGCTACAGGCAACAACCAACATAATCAATGAGATAATAAAAAATATTTTCTTCATAATGAATGACATTTTACTTTATTACAACCTATATCACCTACCTGCGAATGGGAGCATCCGATTCGATGGATTCAAGGATATTCAAATAGTTCTGGTAGCGTTCGGCGCTTATCTCGCCGTTTTCGACGGCGGCTTTGACGGCGCAACCGGGCTCGTGACGATGTGTGCAGTTGGCAAAATGACAGTTGTGCAGCACCCTGCGCATCTCGGGAAAGAAGTGCGATAGCTCGCCAGCACTGAAATCAACCATACCAAACTCCTTAATTCCCGGAGTGTCGATCAAATACGAACGCCCCGTTCCCCGTTCTCCCTCCCCTCTTGGAGAGTGTGAAGAAACATCCAGTGAATGTTTCGATAGCGAAAGCGGAGAATAAAAGTCCACAGCGGCGGGGTGTGTCGCACCATCAAACCGTTCTCCGTTCTCCGTTAAACCGTCCTCCGTCAATTTTATCGGAAATATTTCGGCAAAGGTAGTAGTATGCTTTCCTTTAAGCGACCATTCGCTGACCTCGCCGACACGAAGGTTGAGCGACGGGTCGATGGCGTTGAGCAGAGCCGACTTTCCCACACCGCTATGGCCCGAAAAGAGAGTCACTTTCCCCTCAATCAACTGCTTAATGCGGTCAAGTCCCATTCCTGTCAATGCCGACACCTCATAGACAGGATATCCTGCGCCCTCATATATCGCCTTAATTTCATTATGAATCTGCCAAAGCTCGCTCTCCATCCCCCGTTCTCCCTCCCCTCTTGGAGAGGGGTGCCGNNCACAGCGGCGGGGTGTGTCGCACCATCAAACCGTTCCTCGTTCTCCGTTTTCCGCTCTCCGACCGCGTCAGCCATCCCCTCTCGGAGAGGGGTGGCCGAAGGCCGGGGTGTGTCGCACCCTCCGTTCTCCGTTTTCCGCTCTCCCTCCCCTCTTGGAGAGTGTGAAGAAACATCCAGTGAATGTTTCGATAGCGAAAGCGGAGAATAAAAGTCCACAGCGGCGGGGTGTGTCGCACCATCAAACCGCTCTCCGTTCTCCGTTCTCAGTTCCCCGTTCTCCATCCCATAAAGGTCACACTTGTTGAAAATTATTACTGCCGGAATATGATACGCCTCTGCCGTCACCAGCAGACGGTCTATGAAGCCCGTCGAGGTGCGCGGAAAACCAAGTGTGGCGACGATGCATAGCTGGTCGATATTGGCAGCAATAACGTGAGTCTGCTTGCTGAGCTTTGTGGAGCGGCGGATTATGCAATTGCGGCGGTCTGCAATGTCGGTAATCATCCCTGTGCCGTCTTCTAGTATATCGAACGTAACGCGGTCACCCACAGCGATGGGGTTGGTCTGTTTGCTGCCGCGAATGCGGAAATTGCCCCTCAATCGGCAGGCGAAAGTATCGCCGCCGTCAGTCAGCACATTATACCAACTACCTGTGGTTCTGACTACTAAGCCCTTCATTTCAGCATTGCCGTCCATATATCATCTATGACTGTTGTTGTTGCAAAAATACATTTTTTTAGGGAACTGGAGAAAAAATAAGTATTTTTACACATTCTATCATCCGCAACAAGACAGGCAAAACCTTCGGCGGCGCACACCACGTCACACCCAATGTGCTTTACCAATAAACCTATATTTCAATATGTCAAAGACCTCTCTTTAAAAACAAGGGACTCATCTGCAGCTGATTCCCTTGTCGATTAACACTCAGGATGTTTCCCGTTCTCCGTTCTCCCTCCCCTCTTGGAGAGTGTGAAGAAACATCCAGTGAATGTTTCGATAGCGAAAGCGGAGAATAAAAGTCCACAGCGGCGGGGTGTGTCGCGTAGAGCTGATTTGTGCGTGGCACCACAGCGGCGGGGTGTGTCCCGTTCTCCGTTCGCGTCAGCCCTCCCCTCTACGAGAGGGGTGCCGCACAGCGGCGGGGTGTGTCACGTTTTCCGTTTACAACGAGATCGACCCCAGATAGGCACTCTCGCCCCAACTGTTATTGTCCGGCTGGTGCATACACAGCCACACCTCAACGTTGTCACCGCTCCAGTTGGTGGGTACTGCGACGGTCGTCTGGTTGTCCGAACGCTTCGCGACATCGATTGCCGGGATCGTCTGCTCCTTGGCGGAGTTGTATACCAGCACACACACCTTGTCGTCGCCCGTACACTCCATCATATTGACAATGGAGTTGTCCGTCCAGCTCACGCTGATGTTGCCGCTGTCCTCACTTGCCGACGGATTGTCGGGCAGCATAACGGGACCCTGCGCCACTTGCACCTTGCTGAAATCCATCTCGAAATTTGGATAGCTGCCGCCGATGGCAACCTCGAAATTTTTGTTGATGAACTCTGCGAACGAGGTGCGTTTCGAGTTCTTAAACGTCTTGTTCACGAGGAACTTGATCTTGCCTGCAAAAGTTCCGATCACGGCGACCTTTGCGCGCTGAGTGAGTTGCTTGACAGTTCGCGGGTTGGCGGGATCCACCTTTTTGCGCATATTGTAGTGGCCGAAGCCTTTCATACCTACAACGTTGTCGAGTTTACCTTTGAATGTGATGATTGATGTTTGAATAGCCATAGTTTTAAAATTTTATTTGTTGAACATTAATTTTTTCTTTGCCTTTCTAATTTAGGATAAGGTTCGTGTTGTTGCCGGCGGACGCTGCTGTGGGCTCTTTGGGCGGTGTCTCGAAGTCGCGCGCATCCTCTTGACTCACCACCGGACATCGTTTCATTTTTCCCTATTTGTGTCAGCCTTGGCTCCCTGCGCCCCTTTCCCTGCGAAAGACGATGCAAAGATATACTCCAAAATCACCCTTCTTCAAAAATCGACTTGATATAAATCATTATGACACGATATGACATATAATGACACATTATGACACAATGCAAAAAGAGGCAAAAAAAGACCCGTTCAGGTGCCTTTTTTCCAAAAAAGAGTACATCCTCAACGGGTCCAGCGCAAAAACAACTCTAATCATCTGAATCAGAGTGGGCTGTATATTATCATTTAGGTTTCATATCCGCCATACCCACTTTATCGAGCCGTCCTGAAGGAGCGATGACATTCATTCTCAGGAAATCGTCAATCTCCGATTCCAGAAAAAAGATAGTTCGCGAGTCGCGGAAGCGGTAGCCTCTGACGACACCAAGTTTCATCCATCTGTAAACGGTGCTGCGCGAAATTTGCAGTTTCTCCTGCAGTTGCACCACATTCATCCATTTTTGTTCTTCTGCATTCATAGTAAATCGGTTTATTTTGCTGCAAAAGTACAGCAAAGCATTGCAGGATACAGAAACACTACCAAAGAGGTTGAAACACTTGTATCTGTCGCCATATTTAACTAATACACAACGCACTGCATTTTCGGTTGCAACAATTCAATGCAACAGTTCCGCAACACAAAGCAACACATTTGTGCAACACTGCCGCTATACGCCTTACGGCAATACAAAACCCTGCAGCGGCGCCGCGTCACATCAAAAAATAAAGTATAACCAAAAAAAACACTCTTGCCATTACTCCGCGATCACGCTTTTTGCGAAATACGGAGCGTCGGCTGCCAAACCAAAAATAGAATTGACGATGGCATACATTTTGCAGTCCTTGTAACTCTCCCGTCTCAAATTGCTCTGCAGGTGTCCCATACGCCAATACTTTTCAAAGTAAGACCAAGTTATTTTCGGGTCCACCACAGTCTGCATCCTGCAAATGATTCGTGCAGCCACCGTCACGCCGCATCGGGCGGTAGGTTTCAGCTTTTCGTCTATAAGGTCCGCATCCATCAGTTTCTGCCAGAACTCCATAGCTTTGGGACATACGGCGGGAAAAGCCTTGCGGTTGTTTTTCATCCTTGCTACGATGTCAGGGTCTGGATGTTTCATTTTGCGTTTTATAGAAGATGTACGAGGCCGTGTCGAATTCCACTCTTCGTCACTTGTCAATGGTATTATATTTGGAGTGATTGATGTTTTGTTTTTGGCACGTTCCATTTCAAGGGCAGCGTGCAAGTTTGAGTTCTCTTTTTGCAGCGCCAGGTTCTGTGCAGTCAACAGTTCGATTTTAGTATTCTTGTTAGAATTGTCAATCTTCATATCCGACAGCATCTGACGCAACTCTTTAATCTCGCGTTCGCGTTCAATCAGCAGCAAGATATAGTCCTGTTCGTGCGACTCGTTCAGGTTTATTGTTGGCTGATTTTCCACGCCTGATTGCAATATGTTTCCGTTCTCTGCTGTCATCTCCATAATCATTACTTGTTTCTATACAAACAATAACATCATAATAATCTATATCTCATCTATTTCGGATGCAAAATTACATATATTCTTTCACACGGCAAAAAAAATCTTGCCAATATTTTTCAATAAAATCTACTTACAGTATAACACACTGGATATCATCACTATATCTATTACAAAAAAATCCCCAAAACAATATATACGACAACCAAGTAGTGGTTTTCTATTAATAGAATCAAGAGAAAAAAATATACGATAACCACGTAGTGGTTTTCTTTTAATAGAATCAGAAGAACAAAACAT
>DBXH01000002.1:0-410 GCA_002309335.1 Bacteroidales bacterium UBA1217
GTGACGCTCACCATCCGCCAGGGAGCTAAAATTGAGAACAACGACATCAACGGTGAATATGAAAACAATTCTTGTGGCGGTGTGTATATTGGCCAGTATTCCAAATTAGTGATGGAGGGCGGCACCATCAGCGGTAACACCAAATACGATGTCTGCAACAGCGCCGATGGCAGCGTGACTTTGAGCGGGGAAGCCAAGGCTGGCAAGGTTTATTGCAAGAGTTATAGTGAATCAAACAAGAATTGCCCGATTATTATAGGCGGTCCTCTTGATGGCACAGGAACGGTGGCAACCATTTATCCGGTATATTCTGAGGGTGACCAGGTAATTGTTTTGGCAACCGACGACGATAACAACAACATTAGCGGCACCTCATTGCCCGATGTGTACAGCCGTTTCGAGGTTGCCGA
>DBXH01000002.1:453-3138 GCA_002309335.1 Bacteroidales bacterium UBA1217
GGAAAACTCACCAAGACTGATCCAAACAGCACCAGCCAAACCGTTCCCTCGTGGATGACAGACGATGGCAATGGCCACTATTACGTTGATTTAGGTCTGTCATCAGGTACCCTTTGGGCAACCACCAATGTTGGAGCCAGCAATCCCCAGGATTTCGGCGATTATTTTGCTTGGGGCGAGACGTCAAAAAAAGACGATTATTCTAACACAAATTACAACAATTACAGTGGTTCAGCTCTTTCTGCCGACAACGATGCTGCAGCATCCCAATGGAGCGGTTCTTGGGTGACACCTACAGAGGATAATATGAATGAACTCTTGGCTGAATGTTATATTCCATGGACTGAAAGCTACAGCAATACCGGCATCCCAGGCCGCATCTTTTATAAGGTTAAAGATGAAAGAGACAAGGGTGCATGTGGTGACTCTTATGCCACCTATAACCTTTCCGATCCGCATATTTTCCTTCCTGCGGCAGGTTATCGTGATGGNNACTTCTCTCGTGGAAGATTATGAAAGTAAAAGACTCGGTGAGTATTGGGGTTCAGAGTCAGATAGTGGTAGTCCGTTGTGTATTGAATTCATGGGTAATGCTTCAATAAGAAAGACTATTAATACTAGATATTTCGGATTGTCAGTTCGTCCGGTGATTCTGTGAGATTTTGTGAAGGTTACGGGCGCAACTATAATAACACCACCAACAAGTTATACTACTAGTGGAAATTTTGCTTCTGCTTCAGCAACAACCCCTGTAGTAGTGTCCGATTTCTATATGTGCAATCATGAAGTCACACAGGCAGAATATGAAAAGTATTGTTTTTATGGAGGACAGGCTCCTGATGAAGAAGACAATAAGGATAAATACCCTGCATATAATATAAACTGGTATGATGCCATTGTTTATTGTAATCTTCGCAGTATAGCCGAAAATCTAACTCCAGTATATTCTGTTTTCAAGGCAGGTTCTACTGAAAAATCAACAATCCTTGCAGAATGGGATGGAATACGATCACAAGGCGAGGGGGAAGACACCAAATATTGTGGCCCTAATTCGAGGATTTCATCTTGGGAATACGTATCAGATTATCCTGGTTATGATAATGTAGATGTTAATACAGAGGCAAATGGTTATCGTTTACCTTCTGCTACGGAATGGGAATATGCGGCTCGTGGAGGAAACGGCTTGGCAGGTGAGCAAACAAAATATAGCGGAAGCAATACATATACCGAAGTTGCTATTAGTGGTTCTGATGTTTACAAAATCAAGCAAAAAAAAGCTAACACATTGGGTATTTATGACATGTCAGGTTCTGTAAGCGAATGGTTCTTTGATGTTTACGGAGAAGATTGGAGAGGTATGTCGCCTAGAGCAGAATACATTGATAATAGTTCTGGCAGTACGCCTTATGAACGGCAAAACAATCAAGGTATTCGTATAGTGCGGAACGTGCCATCAGCGAATCCGTAGTTTCAGCTAACAGGAATATAAAACAGCCGCCGCCCCGAGGGAATTAAACAAAAACCTTTGGGCGGCGGTTGTTTTTTGGGGATGTTGTATAACCTTGTGTTGTTTTATGGCCATACAACCCGAAAAAAACTATTTTTGCAAAGCATTCGGATTTTTTTGAAATGGCAAAAAAGATAGCAGTTTTTCCCGGTTCGTTCGACCCGTTCACGCTGGGCCACCACTCGGTGGTGACGCGCGCCTTGCCGCTTTTCGACGAGGTGGTGGTGGGCATTGGCCGCAACACCCTGAAAAACGGGTTCTTCAGCATCGACGAGCGTGTTGAGCTGATTGAGAGCGTCTACCGCAACGAGCCCAAAGTGAGAGTTGAGGCTTACGACGGGCTGACTGTTGATTACTGCCAGCGGATTGGGGCGGCCTTTATGCTGCGCGGAATCCGCACGGTGTCCGATTTTGAGTATGAGTGCGCCATATCGCAGATGAACCAGCTGATGCGCCCCGGCGTTGAGACGGTCTTTCTGCTCACCACTCCCGAGCTGACGCCCGTCAACTCGACCATTGTGCGCGACATTCTCAGCTACGGCGGCGACGTGAGCCAGTTTGTGCCGCCCGCAATGAACATTACCGAAGTGTTGAACAAACGGAACTTGAAATGAAAGCTATCAAATCACTTCTGTCAGTTGCTTTGATACTTTGCCTCTCGGCGCCGGCCGGTGCCCAGACAACCATACTGTTCGGTACCAACCCCACCTACAAGAACCAGAAAATCGATGTCTATTCGTGCGTCGATTACATATCTGACGTGAACAAGCTGGTGGGCAGCGGCGTGGCCGACAGCCTCGGCAATTTCCGCATCGAGGTAAGCATCGACAAAACCTGCCGCCTCACGCTCGACCTAGGCCGGCAGCGCGGCATTCTGTACGCCGACACCGCTATGACCTACAACATTGTGCTGCCCGACTACTCGCCCAAAAACAAAGGCGATCTGCTGAATCCCTATTTCGTGCCCGAAGAGTTTCTTGTGGGTGTCAAAAACCCTGACAGGTACAACATAAACATGTACGTCGACATGTTCGACTACTACTATCAGGACTGCGTTGAGAAATACTACTACACGCTCTTCCGCCAGCGCGACAAGGTGGCCGTCGACAGCCTCATCGACCATATGGAGCGTACGTTCGACACCATTCCCAGCGAGTTTTTCCGCACCTACCGCGAGT
>DBXH01000048.1 GCA_002309335.1 Bacteroidales bacterium UBA1217
TCGCGCAGAGCTGAATTGTGTGTGGCAAAACAGCACCGGGGTGTGTCGCTCAAGGAACTCCCTCACTAACTTCCCTCCCCTCTTAGAGAGGGGTGGTCGAAGACCGGGGTGTGTCATACAGTTCCCCCTCATCAAAAACTCTATCAATTCTTGACCAGTTTCTTATAGGCTGTGCCGTTGTTGGTGGTGACGCGGACGATGTAGGTGCCGGCGGCCAGGGCGGAGATGTCGAGCGCGGTCTGCAGGCCGTCGACCTTCTGTCGGGCCAGCAGCTTGCCGTTGAGGTCGTAGAGCTCAACCTCGCCGATGCGGAACGACGACGCCACCGTCACCGTCTCGCCTGCCGGGTTGGGCATCAGGTAGGTGTAGCGGTCGGCCACGGTCTCTATCATTGTCGGGTCGCCGCCGCTGCCAGGCATATAGAAGCTGAGGCTGTCGCTCCATTGGCTTGTTTGTATGCTGTCGCATTTGGTGCGGACTCGAGCCAAATACCATTGAGCGGTATCAAGACCATTGAACTGTGCGAATGTGGTGGTGTGCTGTGTAATGTCGGCATTTTCGGCAGGGTTTCCGTCCTTGCAAAGCAATACCTCCCATAGTTCCGCATTGCCGTTGTAGTCCCACATCAATGACACAGAGCCTTGCTCGTATTGCGATATTACAGCCCTCAGGTTTTTTGGAGCCTTACATGTGTCAGGTGCAACAGGAGGGCAATTCGGGCAGGTGTCGAATATGGGGAAAATGGCAAAAAACAAATTTCTAAACTTGTAAGTATACTGCCAAATCGTAGTATCCGGCAATAATTCATCATGTACAATAATATCATTTTCATTATGACCGTCAAGCCAATGAACCTTTTGTTTAATTATCGGAGGTTTAGGATGGACGAAACCCGTGTCAAATCTGGCACCAATATGAACAATGTTTGCATCCGGACTATTCTTTTTTTCCTTTATCTGCATCACATTAATGACTGTGTCGTCTAAAACACGTTGTGAGTATACAGTGTCGTATGCCGTAAAGAGGTTTTCTCCAGTGCAAGATACATAAAAGCTGTCGTTGACGACTACGGGTTCGTCAAAATATGCCTCGTATATCGGGTAAGGGGTTTTAAGGATATTTGTTTGATTTCTTCGATAGTATTCACTCACCATATAATGCCTTATGGGAGTGGTGTCCCACCTTGCCTGAGCCATAAAGATCATTGAATCGCCAAATTTGTTGTCAACTTCGTACAGTCTGAAATATTCAGGATATTTCAAAGAGTCAGAGGGTACGTCAGGCCATATAAAAAACATACCTGCAACACCTATTACCGTCAAGGCCATATCAGTGTAACAATACCGCGCTGTTTCCAACTTGCAACCCTTAAACCGCCCATCGTATCCGGAGCTAAAATTTATTTCGGGGAAAAAAACAGTGTCAAAAGTAGGCTCACCAAGAGAGTCTACGCCAGTATAAACAAGGTAATGCCAAGGATTGGCGGAACTGTAATTTAAAAAATAATAGTCCCACCAGTTAGTGTCCCAATAGTAATAGTTTGGGACCCTTTCACCGATGTCAAGTGTGTCTATCTGAGCCAGCCCTGTCCCCGACAACGCATATACAAACACAAGTAATATAAAGATTTTTCTCATAATGTTTACCTCCTTTTGTTTTACTCATAACAATCAATTTGTATAGGATAATTATGCATACCGCCATGCGGTATTCTTTGTACGTGGTATACCCCTGCAAATATTGTCAAGGGTTCATTATAGGGGTCGGCAGAGACATTGGGTAATGTATAGAAGCTGCTCTCCAGTAATGGCTGGCAAGAAGAATTAACTCCAGCCGTTTCAACATTGAACGTGTGATAGTTGTTCTCTTCCGTGCATCTACCTGCCATAATGTACTGAGTGCGACTGTTGAACAGATCAATACCACCTAATCCCGCGTCCATCACGTCATAGGATATGTAACAATTATTAATATTTGCCCGGGAAACTGTCATCTTATAGTTCGATTCAAGAAAAATGCTGTGTATACCGGCAGTGGCACTTTTCCCGTCAAAAAGAAAAGCCAGCTTTCTCTTGTCCCAATTCACAAGGAACCCCTGCAGGCTCACCTCGTTTGGATAGCCACTGATGTTTATATTTTTAAACGAAGCCATTGTGTTGGAGATATTCCCGTAAAGCATACTTATACCATATTTTGCAACATTTATCTTTCGGGCCGCTTTTGTGTTTTCATAATAATAATTCCAAGTGGCAGCGGTATAAAATGAGTCTGTCGATTGTACTGCAATCAATATTTCATCAGGATTCCAAACCTTGGGACCCTCATACAAGGGGTCAAATATGTTAAACGTTCTCGGGTAATTTTGAGGTCCTGTCGAAGAAAAGACATTGTCCATATCGAAACTGCGCAGTGTGATATGCTTGTCAAAATCAAACCCTGCAGTTACAAGAAAGTTGCCCACAATAGCTATGTCAAGGAAATGGGTAGGTGCACTCTTGTTCAACAATCCCGATTCGTATGCCCAGACAGGCAAGTCACCGTTCATTAAAGGGAAACTGTGCATATCAACTATGCAGCTCATACTAGGTGGCTTCACTTCGTTTGTACGTCCAACACAGACAATGTGGCGAAGCCCGTAGTTGTTGATATATGTGACAAGTTTGGACAACCTGCCTACCGGGTATTGCTCGCCATCAGGGTCTTGTGTCACAAAATCATTTTGGATATAAAAATCCCCGCCATTAAAGAAAAGATCCTGAATGTTGAAAAATCCAATTATTCCATTGTTTGCAGTGTCATATCCGCAAAAGAAAACACTGTCGTTTGATATTTCAAAATCGTTGACAATGTAGTCACTCAAATAGATGCGACGCGAATACATTGTTGATGGATTCTGATATGAAAAACTCGACAGAATGCCTGGCGCCGTTGTGTCTTCCAAGTAACAGCATATTGTTGAAGGATATTGATACTCTTTTATTATCACGTGTTCAGTAGTGTTGTATGAGACTACCAGAGCTGTCAAACTATTTGGACCGCTCTGCGCATTGGCTATTCCGAACAATGCGGATAATAATATGATTACTGAAAGTATGTTTTTCATAATTAATAATAATTAAACAATTAAAAAAGTCCTTAAGTTTTCCGACTGCAAAGGTACGATTTATTTTCTGTTTTTTCTACTATGTTTGAAAATTTTTAACATTATTCTTTAAAAACGGGTCGGAATGATGAAAACTTACACACCGCTCCGACCCACGATAACCAATTTCTAATTATGTAAAGTTTAAAGTTAATAGTTTAAAGGTTAAAGAATTTGTATACCTCTGTTGCGTCGAAGCACAAACCAACCACAGCTGGACCAATTGCATCGTCCTTTAACTCCCTCCCCTCTTAGAGAGGGGTGGTCGAAGACCGGGGTGTGTCATACAGTTCCCCCACATCAAAAACCCCTATCAATTCTTGATCAGTTTCTTGTAGGCTGTGCCGTTGTTGGTGGTGACGCGGACGATGTAGGTGCCGGCGGCCAGGGCGGAGATGTCGAGCGCGGTCTGCAGGCCGTCGACCTTCTGTCGGGCCAGCAGCTTGCCGTTGAGGTCGTAGAGCTCAACCTCGCCGATGCGGAACGACGACGCCACCGTCACCCTGTCGCTTGCCGGGTTGGGCATCAGGTAGGTGTAGTGGTCGGCGGTGGTCTCGATCGACTCGCAGTTCTCCTCAAACACGCTGTCGTCGTATTCTTCCCAGTATCCACCTGCGGCGGCATAAACCGGAACGGTGTTGCAAGGCACGATGATTTTAAGTTCGGGGAAGCCGGGATGCAACGCACCCGGGTAAATCATCGGGGGCTCGGTGTTGGCCAGTCGGCAAGTAAGGATAGGAGAGCCGCCCATCTGCGCCCCTATGGTGTCGAGCGAGCCGGTGAAGACAAGATGTACGAAGTAGGAGACACCGAAAGCCCCGTTGCAAATATTGCGCAGTGTTGACGGGAACCGCACGGCAACGGCCGTGTCGAGCCCGTATGAGAGAGCGAAAGCGTTGACACCGATTTCCTCCAGTCCTTCGGAAAAGCAGACTCCACTGAATCCAGCTTCCAGGAAAGCACTGTCGCTTATGCGTTTAAGCGTGCTCGGGAAAGACACAATGCTGTCGACCTGTACAGCGATAAAGGCTCCGCCACCGATATGGGTAAGTCCTTCGGGCAATAGCAGCGAGCGGAATTTTACACTCTCGCAGGCCTGCCAGCCTATGTATCTCACCGTGGACGGTATATTTGTATAGAATGACGACGCTTGGAAGGCTTGGTTGCATATTGTCGTAACGCCTTCGGGCAGCGTCAGCTTGGTTATGTTGTCGGCGTTGGAGAAGCATTCGCGGGCAATGACTTTGATGCCGTCAGGCAGGACAACATTGCCCGAGGCGTTGTGCCAGTTGTATATGGTGTCGCCGTCGATGCTCAAAAGCTTGCCGTCCTCCACTTTATAGCACTCATTCAGACTGTCGACAATTATCTGCGTCTCCCTGACGGGATTGCCTTCAAGAAAGCGCACGCCGGCAGGGATATAAAGGGTCGTAAGATTGTTCAAACTGAAAGCTCTGGCCCCTATCACACGCAACGACTGAGGAAGGGTCACGGACGACAGCAGGCAGAAGTTGTCAAAAGCATAAGTGTAGATATGCTTCACGCCTTCGGGAATGGTGTATGATGAGCCCCACTTTTTGCTCGGCCAGGCGACAAGGACACTTGTGTCTTTTGAGAACAGAACGCCGTCGATGGCGGTGTAATACGGATTCAGGCTGTCGACAACAAAATTTGTGGCATAGCATCTTGCGAAGGCTCCCGGCGCTATGTGTCTGAGCTTTGCCGGAATTGTGTACGTTGTGGATTGGCTGACGGTGAAGACTTCGGTGCCTAAAGACTCAAGCGAGTCGGGCAGCGTTATCGTAGCCGGAGTGCCGAAAAAGGCAAAGTTACCGATTTCCTTTATGGTAGACGGCAGCCTGACGCGCCGGGTAAGATATTTATAGAAAAAGGCGTAGTCGCTTATGGCTGTCACCGTGTACTGCTCGTTTTCATATTCTATTACTTCAGGAACCTCTATGGTTTCGCTATAGCCTTCGTATGACAGCACCTTAGCCGTGTGGTTCTCATACGACGTAATGGCAATACGCAGCTGGGTATTGTCGTAATCAATATAAGGTTCATAAAACCTGTTGCCAATCGTCATCGGTTGTGCCACCGCAAACGAGGCGCATACAGCGGCCAACACAGTAACGACTATTCTTTTCATTGTTCTTTTCATTGTATTTAAATATTAAGTTTTTAATTAGTTTAGGTATTATGCCTTTTGATTGTTTTTATGCTGCGTACATCGCACACAATAGAATCAACATTTGAACGTTCTTCAAAAGGTATGGAATGTTGTTCTATGCCTCGGGCATCCGGAGGGCAGGACGGAAGTGTTTGGAATATTTTGGTTCCGTCCTTGCCCGTGTGCCCTCAAAGTCATCGCCTCGTCCGCAGCGGCACATATTTCTCTGCGTGAGACTCATATTTGCACATAGGCAGTCTGTTTTTTTGTGTGTAGATGTGTTTGTCATCGACACTGGTTTAACACTTGGGGTTCCGACAATGCGGAGTCCACCGTTAATTTTAATTTTTGTTTTATCTACTATATAAATGCATATTTTTTTGCCTGTTTGTGACATCGGATATGCAAATATGTGTAAATTTAACATTTTTTAACTTTGCCCTGCGTTTAGGTATTAATTATGGCGGAATGCAATTCCTTATAATATTATGTGTCGGAGCTCAGATCCGCCACAACAGGGCAAGGCGGAGATTCCCATTAATTCTCGGCAGTGCAGATGTATTTGCCACTCTTTCTGTCAAATTCCATTGTGACTGAATAACCTCTGTCGGACATCATATCGCACCAAGCTATGGCATCTTCCTCACTAGTTGTAGTGTAGGTCACAACTTCCTTTGTTACTGAAGCGTTTGAATTTGACTCACCACAACGGAATTGAACACGATGTCCCTGTCTGGCCAATGCAGCCATTTGCCTGAGGAATTCCATCCAAGCGTCATCACCTTGAATAACAATCTGCTGTGTCATACCGTCAATCGTATAGGTTACGGTACGCACCTGCAATGTTTGCAGCATTTCAGTGTTGGGTTCAACAATTGTTTCTTTCTGGCAGCCTACTGCCATTAGGCTGAGCACTGAGAAAAGTGCTACGGTTTTTAAAGTTTTGTTCATTTGATTAAATTTTTAAAAATAGGGTGCATTCTCTCTTACTTCTTTAATTTTGTGTCGTATGATTTTTGTTGCCTTCTCGTGGTTTAAATGGAATATATATATAGTCTTTTCTGTTGGGTTAAAATATACATACCAACAACCTGACTCATCGTATGGTATTTGATGTTCCGGATGACCTAATTCGCAATAATGACCAGTCAATGTATATCTGCCATCATTTACAGCGTCCCTCATCCGTTTAATCACGCCGCTTTTCACATTCATTTCTCTCAGCAGTGCTTCCCAGCTGGCTGAATCGCGGGCGGTGATGGTGGTAACATCGACGGTGGTGCTGTCGTCGATGCGGTAGTCTTTGACAAAGCCTACACACAGATCGTCGTGCCCTTTATAGTGATGGTATACCTCGCTGACTGCCGAATAGCGTTTCGTGGTCAGCAGGACACTTATCGATAGGAGCGTCAGGGCGATCAAGGCCAATGTGAAAGTGATGACTTTTTTCATTATGCGAATAGTAGGTTTATTCGGTTTACGGTTTCGCTGTGGTCGGTCAAGTGACCGTCGAAAACGAATGTGTATTGGTCGCTATGGGGAATGAGGTAGTAGGTGCACAACAGTATGACTATGCAGGAAAGGGCGTTGACTGTCACTCGCCTGACGGTGAGCATCCGCTGGTAGTGCCTCTGCTCGGCTGTGCAACGGTGCTCTATGTCGTCGAGCATCAGGGTGAGCCCCGCCTTGGTGCGACGCTCGCTGATGCTGTGCGACAGGGACTTGGTGCCCAGCTCGTCCACCAATAGCTCAATCTTCTTTTGGGTGGTCTTTTCTTTCATTGTTGTTTGTATTAATATTGTGATACTTTATTATTTTCTCTATACTGCGCTGTAATTTTTTGCGCATCGCAACGTCTGTCCCGCCGTGCTTGACGGCAATCTCTTTGTAGGAAAATCCGTCTATGCGCATCTGAATGATGTCGGCCTCGCTTTCGCTCAGCGCCTCATGGGCAAGGTCCATAATCAATGACGAAACGGTTTCTTCGAAGGGGTCGATGCTATGCGGTGACCGGACGGTCCTGATGCGGTGCTTTTTGCGCTGATGATACTTGAACATCTCGGTACGGGCAATGGAAAACAACCACTTGCGCTGTGTTTTCTCGCTGCTCCGGCTGTCGAATTCGTCGCGGTGCACACAGGCGGCAAGCATTATGTCTTGAATGAGGTCCTCGACCGCACTGACATTGCCGTGTGTCTTGCGGATGCAATAGTCGGTCAAAGGCACCCTGTATTTCAATAGCAGGGCGTCTATCTCATCAAGTTTTTGTTGTCGTATTTGACTTGGTTCAAACATTGCCTATTATCCGCAAAAATATTTTCATATATATAAATGCATATTTTTTTGCCGATTTGTGACATCGGATAAAAAAAAATTTTTACTATTTTATGTAAAGTAAAGATTATCAGTGAAATATTTTTTCAAAAAAAATAAAAAAATTATTCTCCCCTTGCATCGTCGAGGGCAGCCTGCATTGTGCGGATCTCGTCGCGGTAGCGAGCGGCGGCGATAAAGTCCATCTCTTTGGCGGCGAGCTGCATCTTGCGCTGGGCTTCGCGGATGTCTTTGCGCAGTTGTGCCTTGCTGCGGGAGTCGATCTTTGGGGGATTTTGAATTGCGAAATCTGAATTAGTGTCGCCGTCCTCCGCCACTCGCTCTACGCTTTCTGTTCTCCGTTCTCCGTTTCCATAGGGCTTTGGCCTGGGACCATTATGGGCCGGCGTGTTCATTGCATAGGGACTTGCTGCGAGCATCGCGTCGATATCCGTTTTACGTTCTCCGTTTTCAGTTCTTCCGCTTTCTTCGGCAGCCATCTCGATGACTGAGGTCTGTCCGATGATGGCTTCGGTGCTTTTGACTATCTGGCGCGGAACGATGCCGTGCTCCATATTGTAGCGTATCTGCTTTTCGCGATGGCGGTTTGTCTCGTCGATGGCGCGTTGCATCGAGCCTGTTATCTTGTCGGCATAGAGTATGGCGCGGCTGTGGACGTTGCGCGCCGCTCGTCCTATGGTCTGGATAAGGGCGCGGTCGCTGCGAAGGAAGCCCTCCTTGTCAGCATCGAGGATGGCGACGAGGCTCACTTCGGGCAGGTCGAGACCTTCGC
>DBXH01000028.1 GCA_002309335.1 Bacteroidales bacterium UBA1217
GAACTCTATGTGGGTTGCGCTGGCGGCGTCGATGCCACTCTGAGCATTCCCTACAAGACTGAAAAGGCTCCTAAGAACTATTGCGCCTACAAGCTGACCCTTGGCGGTCTCAAGGGCGGTCACTCCGGTATGGAAATAAACACCGGCCGTGCCAACGTCAACAAGCTGATGTTCCGTCATCTGCGTTGGGTCGCCGAGTGCGGTTTACGTCTTGTAAGCATCAATGGCGGCAATATGCGTAATGCTATCCCGCGCGATGCAGAAGCTGTTATCGCCTTTCCGAAGGAGCATACCGAATGCATCCTCGCCGAATTCGACAAGGTCGCCGGTTGGGTGAAGAAAGAACTGGCTTCGGTTGAGCCCGATTTCTTTATGAAATATGAAAAGGTCCGTATGAGCCAGAATGTTATCTGCAATGCCGACACCCAGAAGATTATAAATCTGATGATGGTTGCTCCCAACGGTGTTATCCGTATGAGCCGCGATATGGAAGGTCTTGTCGAGACCTCCCTCAACCTCGCCATTGTTAAGACTACCGGCAAGAACTTCACCGTTCAGGCTTTGCTCCGTTCGTCGGTCGACACAGCCAAGGAAGCCCTTGCCGAACGTCTTGTCTGTCTCGCAGAACTGGCTGGCGGTACCTGCAAGCTCAGCGGCGCTTATCCCGGCTGGAAGCCCAATATGCAGAGCCCGCTGCTGAAGACTATGAAGCAGACTTACAAGAAGCTCTACAATAAGGAGCCTGCGGTGGTTGCTATTCACGCAGGTCTTGAGTGCGGTCTGCTCGGCGGCAAGTATCCCGAAATGGATATGATCAGCTTCGGACCCACACTCCAGAGCCCGCACAGTCCCGACGAGCGTGCCAACATCCCCAGCTGCAAGAAGTTCTTCGACTATCTTGTAGCTGCTCTTGAGGCAATACCTGAAAAGAAGTAAATTATTTCATAACTGAAAACGGAGAACGGAGAACAGGCTGACGCATCAGATTTGTTTTCCGTTTTCCTTTCCTTATGCTGATATCGTTCGTCATACCAGTCTTCAATTGTAGCGACTCACTCAAAGGTTGCCTTCATTCGTTGTCGCCTTTGCTGACGGCGGGTGAGGCGGAGGCTGTTGTTGTTGATGACGGCTCGAAGACTGATGAGGCTGGAGCTGTCCGCCGCTGTGTTGACGAAATGAAAGAACAGCATTCGGCAATAACTCTTGTCCGTATCGAGCATCGCGGCGCTTCGGCGGCGCGCAATGCGGGTGTTGAGGCTGCCAGGGGACGTTTCGTGTGGTTTTTTGATGCCGATGACCGAGCCGACCCTGATACCCTTACATCGCTTTCGACTTCCCTTAAGGAACTCCCGTCCGATGTGGATCTATTCCATACTGGTCCGATGAAAACTAGTCGTAATAGTAAGGAAAGTATCATTTGTATGACTAGTCGTAAATGTTCTGCGGCGGAGATACTTGTTCCGAGGAGTGGGTGCTTGGATCACACTACCTATATTATCAGCCGTAGGTTGTTGCAGGCCCGTCCGGAATTGCGCTATGCTGAAGGGCGGTCGTTGCTTGAGGATTCGGTGTTTGTGTTACGTCTGCTGGATGCTGCGTCGGTCATTTATGTCAACGAGTTGCTACGCCCTTATGTCCGAGTAACGGGTCGTAGCTCGCTGACGGCTGGTTCTTGGAAACCGGAAATGTGTCGTCGATGGCTGCCTGATATTGAGGCATTTTTCGACGAGCTTATCCGTTTTGTTGGCGACCATTCGGACTATCTGTATCTGGAAGCGTTGTATCGTCGTTATTGTTACCTCTATCTGCGAGTACTGGCGGTCAAAGGTTGTCCCTGGTCTCTGCTTCGCGGTTTCCGCCGCCGGTTGCGGGCGGCAGGTTACCGTCCGGTGAAGCTTAAGGAACGTCTGATTAATAATAGTGCTATACTGTATTTATTTTCCACCTGTTGTCGTTTGCTGCGATGAATACTTTAGTTGCGCTCATACGTTTTGGACTCTTCGGAGCCGATATCCCCAACGGGATGCTGCCTGCCACCGAGGAGGGTTGGCGGAAAATGTTCGACCTTGCGCGTCGTCAGGCGGTTACGGCGTTGGTCTACGATGCAATACTGAAGTTGCCCCGTGAACAATGCCCGCCGCGCAGCGTCCTGTTCCATTTCACATCAATGACGCAGACCATCGAGGCGGACAACCGCCGCCGCGAGGAAGCTTTGGCGCATTTTGCCGAACTAATGAAGAGCGAACTGTTGTTGCCGACTGTGGTCGTGAAGGGGTCGTCGCTGGCGCAACTCTATCACAATCCTCTGCATCGCGAATGTGGCGATAATGACCTCTACACGGGAACCGACACCGAGAGGGTGGCGAAGATGATGGAGGCTCGCGGTGTTGCCGTCGAGCGCAAAGACCCGCGCCACATCACCTTTTCATTCGAGTCTGTAACTTTTGAATGCCACAACTACCTTCTGTATCACAACGATGATATCCAATGGCGCTTTACGCCAATGGCAAATGGCTCTTTGCTTACGCTGGAGCGTGAGCAGCAGGCCTTCTTTCTGGCTAAACATTGCGAGCATCACGCTGTGTTTTTCCACAATCCCGTTAGGCTGCGCAGCCTCGTAGATTGGTGTCTGCTGCTTGGCGGCAAGGAATTCGACTATGCCGCATTCCAGACGGTAAAGCAAGGTACCGACGTAGACCTCTTTGCCGACCTGATGAGCTGCTATTGCAACAGCTTGTTCGGTGTGCAGCTGCCATACGATGCTGCCCGACTCAAGACCAAAGGAGTTGAGGATTCCGACTTCGACAGACTCTATATGCAATGTCCTGAGCGGTCACGATGGGCCGCTGTTCGTGTCGTGCGGCGCAGCTGGAAGTATCTGCGTTACGGGCGCCTCTACCGCGCCATCTATAGCGAGTCGATGTTCCGAAGGTTCTATTTCCATAACGTAGGAGTTGCCATTAAAAATAAATTATAAAAGAAAAGCCCCCGCATCCGCGGAGGCTTTTCTTTTTCTAAAGAAACTAGTAATCTAGTTATTTTTTGACAACCTTCTGGAGGCTGCTGCCGTTGACGGTGTTAACGCGGAACATATAGACACCGTTGCTCAGATTGCTGATGTCTATGCTGCTCTCATTGCTGGTCATAATTACGCGGCCGCTCATATCCATAACCTCAACGCTCTCGATGCCTTCAGCGTCGATGTTGACGATGCCGGTGGTGGGGTTGGGGTAGAGGTTGATTTCGACGCCGTTGACGGTGTTGATGTCAGCGTTGGGTTGGTCGCCGGTGGTGACTTTGATAGCCCAAGTTACATCATAGCCCATACTGGCCATTGTCATCCAACTGCCCTGATATTTGGTCCAGCAGCTGTTGGGATCGCCGCAGTAGTAGTAGCTGTTGCCATCTACATATAGGCTCATAGGATAGCCAGCGCCGTTGGGAGCGGTGAAGGAAATCCAGAGGCTCTTGGTCTGATCCAAAGCTACAGCGCCGCTGCAGTTGATGGTCATCCAGCCTTCGCCCTGACCTTTGACGACGCGGTCGTAAATTTTGGTTTCAGGAGCGTTGTTGCCGCCTTGATAAACTTCGAGGGTGTAGTTCTGTGTACCTACGGCGTAAACATCGACGCTCTTAATATACTGTCGGCCGTTCATAAACTGAGCGGGGAACATAACGCCCCAGGTGCTGGAGGAGCCGATTTTGTAACCGGCGCTGGCTTTGCTGTCGGCGTTGCTCAAGTTAGATGCATAACTCATAGTGTTGCCCCAGTTCCAGCTGAAGACAGTCACGTTCATTGTCTTGGTGGTGGTACCGGTGGTGTTGGTCACGGTGAGGGTTACGGTGTAGTTGCCGTCGGTGTTCCAGCTGGTGGTGATGCTGGACTGGTTGCCGCTGGTGACGGTGGCGCCCTGGATATCCCAGCTGATGTCGGTCACTTCGTCAACGCTGACGATGTTGGCGGAAAAAGTCACCTGGTTGCCGTTGACAACCATTGTGGGGCCGTCGATGTCGATTTTGGGAGCGACGCCAGGCTCAGGATATTGAGTCAGAAGGGCGCTGATAGCGGTGACGGCTTCGCTGGCGTCGTAGGGGCCGAACCCCCAGTCAGTGCCGTAAACGTCGCACCAGTAGCCGGTGGGCGAAACGAACACTACTGTCGGGTAGCCGGTGATGTTGGAGTTGCCGATAAGATTGTTGAAGCCCTCATCGTTGATGATGGGATAGGGGACGGTGCCGCCGTTGGTCCAGTCGCCCTGGGTGTTGCCCGAGCCGGTGATTTCAGCAGGGTCGGTGGTCGACGCGTCGCTCTCGACCCAGATAACCTCGACTTGTGAGCCTAGTTGGTTTTTGATAGCCTCGAGGATGCCGTTGGTGTGCATAACCCAGCACCACGAGCACCATGTGGCCGAATAGTCGATAACCATACATTTGCCGGCATTGCGGATGTCGGCTGTGCTAATGGTCTGTGTTGGATCTAGGAAGTTCACGCCAGTCACATCCTGAACGATAGGATACCAAGTAGGGCTGGTTTTTGCGCCTTTCGGAGCAAGGTTTTTGGCGCTCTCAATCTGGGCGAAAGCGGAGAGGCCCAGCATAAGTGCCAATGCAACTGATAATATTTTTTTCATTTATTTTTTGCCTTGTTATTGACCATCAGGCTCTTCGGCGTTAGTTAATAATTAAAATTCAATTTTATCCAAAATGCAAAGATACAATTTTTTTATAAATCTTCAATATTTTTTTATTAACAAATTCTTTTTTCTTAAAATGCATCTACTTTGTTTCGGTTCTGAGGTGGTTATGGTGAGGTTCTGGGTTTACGCATAAAGTTTAAATTATACGTATCTATTTTTTTTTATTGGGAAAAGAAGTGAGAAAAGCGCCTTGATTTTACCTTTTTATAGAGTAGAAAAAAGTTGTTTTGATGTGGATTGTACTATTTGGTGCTTTGTTTTAGGTGTTGATAGTCAGCGGATTGAAAATTGTTTTATGTAAAATGTTTTGTAATTGTGATTTTTTGTGTATATTTGCAATTTGTAATTTGTAATACAAAGGGGGAATCTATTTATTAACCAACAATTTATAATTATTATGAAAAAAGTAGTAAGATTTTTTGCAATGGCAGCATTCGTTTTCGGTATGACTGCTATGGTTTCCTGCGGCAAGGACGACCCTGAAGACAACGGTGGCAATGGTGGTAACGGTGGTAGCGGAACCAACACCGAGACAGGCGATCCCGTTCTTCTCGATGAGAACTTCGACAATGGTATTTCTGGCTGGACTAACATCGACGCTGACGGTGACGGTATTTCTTGGGAGACTACAACTGAGGCATTCGGTGAACCTGCTGGTCACAATAGCACTGAATGCGTTGTTTCGGCTTCGTTCATCAACGGTGTTGGTGCTCTTGAACCCGACAACTATCTGGTAAGCCCCCAGATTCACATCCCCGGTGCCGGTGGCTACAACCTGACTTGGTATGTCTGCCCTCAGGATGCTTCCTATCCAGCTGACCACTATGCTGTCTATGTTGGCAAGGTCGAGAACGGTAGCTTCGTTCCTTCGGGCAACGCAATCTATGAGGAGGATATCACCGCTAAGGGCGAACCCAAAGCTCAGGGTACCTGGCGTCAGCGCTCGGTCAACCTCGACGCTTACAAGGGTCAGGATGTCCAGATCGCTTTCCGTCACTTCAACTGCACCGATCAGTTTATGATGCTTATCGACGACGTAAAGGTTAGCAACGAATAATCTTTATTGCTAGAAATAACAAAAAGGTGCCTGATCAGGCACCTTTTTTTGTTGCTCTATCGCAGCAGGGTTACTGTCCCTTTTGCCCGCCTCTCGTTGTTGGGTTGCGACTTTGTGCGGTAGCGCATCACCCAGGTATAACTGCCTTGCGGACAAGGGATGCCGCCTTTGGTGCCGTCCCACGAGCCTCCGATGATATCGAAACGGGTGATGAACTGCCCCTGTCGGCTGTATATCCACACCTCACCCTGCTCTATGTCGTTGGCGGGGATGAAGAAAAGACTGTTGGTGCTTTGTTCGGGAGTGAAGGCGTTGGGCACCCATACTGTCCCTCGGTCGCAGCGCACCACGCCCCACGCGCTGTCGATGCATCCGGCAAAGCTGTGCGCGATAAGGATCACGTTTAGTGAGTCGGCATCTGCAGGGAAGGAGATGAAGGCGATGCGGGCGGTGTCGTTTCCCTCGCCGAAGAGCCATTGGCGGCTCCGGCTTCGGGAGAGGTCGCGCAGCTGCACCTCGGGGTGCTCGGGAGTCACCACCAGAGGCGATATCTGCATCGAGGCGCTGAACGACTGGTCGAGGTTGAGTATCAGCTGCACGATGGAGTCGCATCCGTAGTGGTTGGTATATTCAACGGTGGGTTCGTAAGTGCTGTAATAGTAGGTGTTTCCGTCAATCCAGGTGTAGGGTGCCCCGTCGCACACCGATTCTTCGTCGAGTGTGCGATGTGTGGGATGGATGGTGAGATTAAGCGTCAAAAGGCTGTCGCAGCCGTTGATAGTGATATGTCTCCGATGTCCGATGACGAGCGACTGGTGATTGGCTGATGTGAGAGTGGTGTCGTCCCAAAAGTAGGGAAACTGATTGTCGCAGATGGTGTCGAACGATTCTATATTGTATATGGGATAAACAATAAGGGTTAGATGCAGCGTGCTGTCGCAGCCGTTGACGGTGCTTAACGAACGGTTGGCGGTGAATGGTGACTCCTGAGGGAGCGTTATTGTGGTGTCGCCCCATATATAGGGGAACTGGTTTTCGCATAAAGCGGCTGTGTCGTAAAGCTGGTAGGTTGAATTAATTCTTAATGTCAGAACCACTAAGCTGTCGGCACCATTGACGCTTGTCAGTAATCGGCTAACGGTAATCGGCGACCAATGGCTGGTGGTCAATGTATGAAGCTCGTGTGACGGGAGATTTAGCGTGGTGTCATCCCATAGATAAGGAAACTGGTTGTCACAAAGTGTAAGACTCAGCTCTGTGTTTAGGTTGTTCCAAACGTGGAGTGTGAAGTTTATGATGCTGTCGCAACCAAGGGCATTGGGAATTGTAAACGGCGCGCTGAAAACGGAGAACGCTTGCGTTGTGTCGAGCATCGAAGTTGTGTAGGTGGCGTCAAGGTAGTAGTAGGGAAGCTGGTTTTGGACAATGGTATCGCTTATGGTGCTGCTGCTGTTGTGGAGTACGTGAAGCCGCATAGTCAGCGTGCTATCCTTGCCGTATTGTCCTGCGAGTGTGACGATATTGGTGCCGCCCGATGTGAAGGTGATACCATTCCATTCGAGAGGTAACGCCCCTTCGCAAACGGTACTGTCGACAGAGGAGGCGACGTTGTGCCATGCAAGAAGGTTGTAATTTATGATGCTGTCGCAACCGAGAACGTTGGTAATTGTGAACGTAGAACTGAATACGGAGAACGGCTGGTCGGTGGTGAGCATCGAGGTGGTATATGTGGTGTCGAGGAAGGAGTAGGGGAGTTGGTTTTGGACAATGGTGTCGCCGATGGTGCTGTTGCTGTTGCGCAAGACGTTGACAACCATTGTTATTATGCTGTCGGCGTATGGTGGCGTTGTGCAAGGAATGATTACGGTCGCGTTGTCGCTAGTTGTGAAGGTGACGCCATTCCATTCAATAGGCAAAGCCCCTTCGCAGAGGGTGCTGTCGACAAAGGTGTGGCGGTTGTGTCTGACGAGGAGGTTGAGGTGAATCGTGCTGTCGCAACCGAAGGAGTTGGGGATGGAGAACAGGGAGTTGAATTCGGAGAACGTTTGCGTGGTGTTGAGCATCGCAGTGGTGTAGGTCGCGTCGAGGAATGTGTATGGCAGATCGTTCTCGGTGATGGCAAGCGATACAGATGTGTCGTTCGTAGGATTGACGGTAAGTATCAGCGTGCGGTGATGATAGACGCTGTCGCGGATATAGATGCCTGTAGTACTGACTACGGTATCAAAGAGGGTGTAACTCTCTCCTTCGCAGATGGCGGCGATGATGGTGTCGGCTCTATAACAGGGGTTCCATACGAAGAATGGAATGGTTGCTGTATCGCTGCAGTTGCCGCCGCCGAGGGAGGCGACGAGCGACAGATTGTGCTGACCAGGTGCTAGCGAGAGGTTGAGGGTGGATTGTGTTAAGCTGTCGCCGTCAATAATCCAATGTGTCTCCTCACAGGGTAAGTTGGTGAGTAGGGTGTGTGCCGAGTCGCTGCTGATACGGCTGGTGTTGTGTAGTGCTACCTGCAGGTTGCAGTCGATATAGTCGAGGGTGTCTATCGTGAACGAGGCGGCAGGATAGCGTTCGCCGGCCATTGCCGTAAGGTCGAACGAGCAGTTGGCGCCGTCGGGTGCTCCGATGAAAGAAAGGGTGCATTTGTAGATGCCGCTTTGGGTGACATAAAGACTTTGTTCTGTGGAGAGAGTCGTGTCGGGGTTGTCGGTGTTGAACCATCGGTAGGCGAAACCATCGGGTGCGGAGAAAGTGTTCTCGGTCTCTGCTCCGCAGTTTTGCGATTGCAAAGACTTGTTGGCGCAGTCAAACACAAAGTAGGCATAGCCGTAGTGATCGTTGATGGCGCAGTCGCGGGTGGTCAGTTTGACAAGAATTGTCTGTCCGTGCAGAGGTGTGAGGTCGATGCCTATGGATGTCCAGTCTTTCCAAAGCACAAGACCGGATTGCCAGGAGGCGACGTTGCTGTCGTATGAGATGTTCCATCCCAGAGAACCGTCGGCGATGAAGTTTGCTGAGTAACATACCGCATCGATATCATTCATATCGCTGTCGAGAATGTGGAATGTGAAGTTGGGTTGCCTGGTTTCCTCGTGTCCTGGCTCTTGCAGCACAGCGGCGTATTTCATTATCAGCAGGTCGTTCTTCATCGTGTCAACTGTATACTCGAATGTGATGCTTTCGGCTTCGCCGCCGTTGTTCCAGTTGCCAAGTCTGACCGACGAGGAGTAGCCAAGAGGCACGGTTCGCAACTGGTTGCCAGTTCGCGGATCGCGCTCGTTGGTGTCGTTATGGACTGTGTGGTGAGAGAGGTTGCTGGCGCTGCCATAGTCGACGATGCCGCTGTGGAGCGACGGATTCTGGTAGGTGCCATAGGTGCCGCTTACATAGCAGGATTGCAAGTTGCTATAGTCGATGCAGGACGATGGCGGATAGTGGCAGAGGGTTTTGAATCTGTAGGCAGGTGAGGTGCAGATGTCGGTGCTGTCGCCATTGCCGTTGAAGATTTGGACGATATAGTTGGTGTAGGTCTGCAGGTTGTTCAGCTGTATGTAGGGTGTACTTGTATATGCGATGCTGTCAAGATGGTTTATGTTTGGTCCGTAGTGAATGGTCCAGGTGCTGGCCGTCGTTGTGTCGTCCCAGCTGATCAGGGCGTTGTTTGTGCCGATGTCGGTTATAGTGACGTTGAAAGGTTGGCCTGCCGTGTTGCCGCATACTGATGCAGTAAGCGCGAAACCCTCGTTTTGTGTATTGGCGTTGGAAGTGGAAAGGATGGTTATCACACCTGTCTCGGACATTACGTCGACGGGACCGATGCCGCTGTAGCTGCCTAGCATTGTCCCGTTGCAGGAATAGCCTTCAAATATCTTTACGAAGTCGAAGTTGTACTCGGTGTTGTGATAGCCGTTAAGTGAGATGACTGCGTGAGCGGCAGATACAAGAGTCAGCGTGCCGTTGCAGTTGGCCGGGTAGTTGGCGTTGCCGCCAGGATCGAGGATGGTGAAAGAAGAGCCGGCTGGCAGAATGGCGGTGTCGCTGCCGCTGGAGGGTACCAGTATGTTCTGTCCGAGGGACAATAATGGCAACAGCATCAAAAATGCCGTCACCAACGCTTTGGGAAGCATAGATGACGGCCTGTTTATATGTTTGGTTGTTGCCATATAGGTCGCTGGCGGTTAGTCCTTTAGGTTGGGGAGGTTTTGATGCGGGTCGAAATGGACATCCACCTGCGGGAAGGGGATGCTGATGCCGTTGGCGTAGAAGGCTTTATAGATATTCTCGCGGATGCGCATCCAAACTGTCCAGTAGTCGTCGACGGTTGTCCAGAGCCAGAGCGACCAGTCGACCGAGCTGCTGTTGAGTTCGCTGACGGCGATTTTAGGGATAGGGTCTTTGAGGATGAGTTCGTCGGCGTTGATTACATCCATTATCACCTGACGCGCCTTGTCGAGGTCGGTGCCGTAGGCGACGCTGGCGACAACATCGAGGCGGATGACGTTGTCCTTGGTGTGGTTGATGAGACTCTTGGTGGCCAGTTCGCTGTTAGGCACGATAATGATACGTCCGTTGAAGGGTCGTATGAAGGTGTGGAAGATACGAATTTCCTTGACGTAACCCTTGTAGGAACCGCATTCGATATAGTCGCCTACCCGGAAGGGTCGCAGGAGGAGTATGATAACGCCACCGGCGAAGTTCTGGAGCGTACCCTGTAAGGCCATACCGACGGCGAGACCGGCGGCACCGAGGATGGCGATGAAGGAGGTGGCTTTGATGCCGATGATGTCCATAGCCATAATGATGAGCATCACTTTCATCAGTACATCGACCAGGGAGGTGAGGAAACCTTTGAGCGAAGATTCGGCGTTGCGTTTGTCGAGCAACCTGGTGAGTGCCTTTTTGAGCAGTTTGATGAGTTTGAAGCCTATCCACAGCACCAGTATGCATCCCAGCAGTTTGGGTACGAAGGCGACGGTGAGGTCTATGAGTCCTGCGAGGGCATCTTTGAAGATGGTGTTCTGACCCGTGACGACGTCCTTCAGGTCGGAGAGGTTCATATTGCGCACGGTGTCGATAATGGTATGGTTTATGCTGTCGAATTTCTGTACGCCTTCGGCAATGCTACCTTGAGCCACTGTGTCGGCGGGGCTTGGTGTAGTTGCCGACTGCGCTGCCAATGCCATTAATTTTTCTGTTTCGTCTAACATTTAGTTTGTGGTTTAAAGGTTATAAAGGTTTAAAGGGTTTGCTTCGCTTGAAGGGATTAAAAGGTTTAAAAAGGGTTCGCTTCGCTTGAAAGGTTAAAAAAGGAGAGGGAGAGTTAAGGGGAGTTAAATGGAGTTAGAGGACAATACATATCATTTGTCCCTTTTAACTTCCCTTTTAACTTCCAATTTTACTCCCATTTTTACTTCCTGTTATCAAAAATTACTTGATCACTATTTTCTTCGTTCCAATTCCTTCAACCCTTAAGAGGTACACTCCTGCGGCAGGCAGAACAATCGTTTTCAGTTCTCCGTTTTCAGTTTTCCGTTCAAGGATGCGTCCAGTGATGTCCATCACCTCAACAGTTCTACCTTCAACTCCGCTCACCGTAACGGTATGTCCGGCAACGGCAACTCTAATATTGCCCTCAATGCCTTCAATGCCGACTTGGTTGGCGTTGAACGATGCCGTTAATTCTGTATCCTCAGTCAGCGTTAACGTTCGCGGGTTGCTGTTGTCGCCGTCGCTCCAGCCCACAAAACTGCAGATTGTATTGGGAATGTCGGTGCGAGGTTCGGCATAGAGTGTCACCTCGGTGCCGTAGTCAAGCATCTCGTCGTTTGCTTGGCCGTCGATACTTGCGGTCGTAAACCAGGCGTCGCCATACTGTGCCGATGACGGGTCAACATTCACGGTGATATGATGCTGGTCTTTAACAAAGTAGGCGGTAAATTGGCGGTCGGCAACTACGGTGAATGAATAGGGATTGTCGCAAATCGAGTCGTTTTCGGACAACCAGTGCGAGAAATGCCAATGTTCGCCGGCCGAAGCGGTAAGCGTGCAGGTGCTACCCTCATCGTAATCGCCATCACCGTCGACGGAGCCGTCTCCGATTACCGAAGTGGAGATTGTATAGCTTTCAATCACCGCCTCAGGGCAGCCGATGAACTTGATATCCGGTCGGTACATCTTGCGCGACTTGTAGCCATCGAAACTTGACGGGTTATACGGATTGGGATTATCATTATCGCTGTATAATGTCAGTGTTGTATAATCTGCTGTCGATGTGCAGGCAAACTTGTAGGAATTGCCGTTGTAGTCACCGCTGTTGTCATCGATGGCGATCACAAGGTTGCTGCTGTTGTCGTATTGAAAAGCATTGTCAAGCGCTATCTCATTCCAGCCTGTCGTGAAGTCGAACGGACCTTCATATACCATAGTAAGCTGGTTTATAGGTATCAGCGATGAAGCGTTTGTGTTGCTGAACGAACTCTGGGTCGTCTGACCCAAATATATGGTAACATTGTCCTTGCTGTCAAGATGGTTGGCTCCAGTATAGTTATACGCAATCTTGTTTATCTCCATTGAAGCACCTATCTCGGCTGGGGTATATATCATCTGCGAATAGGAGTAGTTGTAGTAAGTGTTCAGGGGAACCAGATAGTATTCCGCACTTGCTGTGCCTATGCTCGACTCCTCCATCGTCAGGCACGAGTAAGTTGTAAACGACATCCAGTTGGTATAGCCGCTCTCTTCGGTCGACGAGCAGTTGCCTTTCACACGCCATTTGTAATTCGTACCCAGTGCAAGGTTGGTCAGCGTGTACGATGTGCCGTTGACATTCACATTGTTCACCGATGAACTTCCGTTCACCTTCCATTGCAATGTGTAGCTTCCAGCATTGCCGCTCCAGCTTATGCGGGCTGACTCTCCGCTGATTTCGCTGGTGCGTAGGTTCTCCGGTATTCTGCAGCCTCTGAGGTCGGTGTAGGTGAAGCTGATAGTCTCACCAGGAACGGTTATGTTGGTAATGGCGATTGATGTGTCCAGCACATTGCCTGTCAGCCACGGATGTGGGTTGGTTGTAGGCGTGAACTGGGTTCGGCTGGTGCTGCCGCTGAAATAGGCCTGTGCCAGCGTACCGTTGGTGGTGTCGTTGTGTGCGTTGGGGCGGAACAGATAGACTTCGTCAAAATACTGTTGACCGTCATAACTGGCGTTGCCGTGATAACGGTCGTCGATTCTGAAGATAATAAGTCCCTTGCCGGGCAGTGCGGTTTCAAACAGTTCCGTGTTGTCGCGGTATTCAAGCACATACCACTGGTGGGGCTCCTGGGCGGCAATCTTGTAGGCGCAATTGCTGTAGTCGGCATCGGCCAGCGAATGGAGTGTATAGGTGCCCTGTATAGTGATTTCGGGTATCGAATCCAGCCAGTTGCCGTATTTCCACTTCATATAGGCGCTCATATGCTGCGGAGGTCTTGTATTGCTGCACATAAGGTCCCAGCTGCCAACACCGCTCACGTTTGTATAGTTGTCGTATCTGTACAGGTCGGGTGCTCCAAGCGTGTGGAACATTTCGTGGCAGAATGTAGAACTGCTGAAATAATGCTCTCCGCTACCCTCAAGTTGCAGGTTAAAGGTGTATACCTGTTTACCGTTGATATATACATTGCGGTTGTATAAGCTCCATTTGTGCGGCCACAGCAGGTCGCTCCAGCCGGTATATGTGCCCTTAACCACAAAGCAAATATTGTCGACATATCCGTCATTGTCCATATCAAGGTTGATTGACGTCGACACGGGCGAATAAGTGTTTACATAATTCACAGCCCTTTCAAGCAGGTCGAACTCGCGGTTTCTGCGCTCTGTATCGTCCTGATAGCCGTTGGTGTTGGTAATCGAGTCGTAGGGCTGATAATAGCTACGCGGTAGCGAGTCCTGATACGACACAATGTTGTTGCCGTTGGGGGCAGGGTAGTAGTAGGTGCGGATAAAGATTTTGTTGTACGATGCGTGCTTGAAATAGTTGTACATCGACGTTGCGTTGGCCGACGAGTCGTTAAACATCGCGTCTATCGTCGACAGCGGTGTACTTATCTCGGTCTCGTCGCTGAAACGGATATATATCACAATGTTGTTCATTGTGCCGTGGTTCCGTCCCGATGTTTTAGGACTTGCAACCGAGTATTCCTTAGGAACATCGTAGCGGTGTTGGAACCTCTCCCACGTCTCGCGGTCCACCCCCACATTGGGCGTCAATCCCACCGATGCAGGGTTAACTCTTCCGGCCACATAGTCGGTCGCCACCACATCCCATCGTTCTCCACTCTCCGTCCTGCGCACCTCGCTCTTCGCCGCATAAACCCACCAGCCTGTTCGCGGATTTTGAACAATAGTATATCCAGCCTCGTCGTGCAGACGGTGATAATACTCGTCGCCCGACAGTAAACACCTCAGCGTGTCACCGTTGGGCTGTATTCGCACTGCAGGGGCGTTCCACACTGGCGCGGAAAATGAAACACTAACCATTGCCGAAAAACATAAGGCAAATAATAACAAACGTTTGATATTCATTTTTTTATATTTGTATTAAAACATTATTTATAAATTGCAAAGATAACAAAATAATTTGAAATTGCGTGGATGGAAAAAACTTCGTAATTTTGCAGTCCGATAATTAACATTTTTTTATGAAAATAAAACAGGTAAGAGATTGTCCTGAAATGATGGATCTGATTGGGCGCATAGGTCTGCTGCCATTGCTCTACAGCGGCATTAGTGGCTTCTCGGCCGACGAACTGGTGGTGCCTGAATGCCGTTATGTGCGACGCGATGACGGCAGTTGGGACTGGCCATTGTGGGACTGGAAAGGTCCGATGGTCACAGAAGGACATTTCGCCTATGGCAAATTTTTCAACGGCAAGGCGGGATTTGTAACAATGGAATGGTGGCCCGATCTTTGCAACTGGCGCCGCTCACAACATCCGCAGCCCGACGAGGATTCTGTAGAAGGGACAATACTGGCTGTTCTTCAGCTTAACGGCAGTATTATTACCCGTGAATTGCGCGCCGCCTGCGGCTTCGATGGACCTAAGATGCGTAGCCGCTTCGACACATACATCACGCGCTTGCAGATGGCTTGTCGAATTGTCACCGAGGACTTTGTCTATCCCCACGATAAGCACGGTAACAGTTACGGCTGGGGATGGGCGTTGCTCAACACTCCCGAACACTTGTTCGGGCTTGATGCTTGTCAATGCGACCGCACTCCAGAGGAAAGCCGTGAGCGAATTATGGAGCATCTTCGTTCGCTATTGCCGCAAGCCACCAAGAAACAGTTGGAGAAACTGATATAGCGCTCTACCTGCAATGGGTTGTTTGTTGACTGCCGACCCACATCAGGGCATCCTCCATCGGGGTGTCGGTTGCAATATCAGGCGCAATGGGGTCGTCGCAGAACTCCTCGCCGGTGCGCGCTACGTCACAGCCGGTGGTGAGCACCAGCTTGGAACCGTCGGGCAACGGAAACGGCATATTTGCCGATGCATAACCCGCCGTGGGCGAGCCAAATACTCGCACTTTTCCCAGTCCTCGGAAGCAGATAAGGAGAGCTTCACCCGAACTGGCAGTCCACTCGTTGGTGAGGATGGCCACCGGGCATTCTATCGGGGCCTGCCGCTCTATGCCAACTGAATTTATAACAAAGTCACTGCTAATTGGTTGCATACCCTTCCGGCTGCGGAAACTCAGTATGTTGTCGTCCGGCAGGAAGCGGTGTACGGCGGCAATCATCGGGTACATATTGCCACCTCGGTTGTTGCGCAGGTCGATGACAACACCTTTGAGCTGGTCGGGCAGCGCCTCGAGCACCGTGGCGACATAGCGACGTCCATCGCTGTCGTTGCCACTGAAGGCTGGCAGTTTGATAACGGCTATTCCGTCGCACAGCTCTACTGACGGCATTGCCCACGTGCCTGTGTCGTTGCTCACCACCTCGTCGGCCGACATAATGAACGAGTGCTTGCCACCCGCCACCTTGAGTGCCTGTTGCACCATCTCCACAGCCTCCTCGTGCGAGACGGGATGCGCCTTCAGCGCCACCAGCACCTCAGATTTGGCGGCCTCCCACTGCTCGCCTTGAGCGTAGAGACCATTACGGTCCATAATTTTTACAGCCTTGCGCACATACCGCTCGTTGGCGTCGCCGCAAGCGACAAACAGCAACACCGCTGCAAGCACAAAGGCAATCTTCGTATATCTCATATCTGGACATAATAATAGGGCATACCCTTGTGGATATGCCCTATGGTTGATAATCTGACTAGCAGAGCTCGTGGATCACGAG
>DBXH01000008.1:0-124 GCA_002309335.1 Bacteroidales bacterium UBA1217
GGAGCCGTTGCGGCAGGCTTTTATCTTGTCGATGCCGAATGCGATGAAGGTCAGTATGTTGACTGCAATAAAGTAGTAGATCAGTATTTTTGTCATTGGTATTCGTCTTTTTTGCGTGAAAGAA
>DBXH01000008.1:137-16502 GCA_002309335.1 Bacteroidales bacterium UBA1217
CCATCGCAGCGCGATAGAAGCCGTTTTTTTAATACAATAACGACGCATAGTTTTTATTATTGTTCGCCAAAAAACTGTATAGAAACTGTTTTGAATTTATCGAATGATTTCATAGGGATAAAAAAAGGACGCCGGTTGTAGTTGGCGTCCTTTCAAACACATCTTAGAATTTTTTAGCACGACCCATTAACGCAGGATTGTTGCTTTTATTTTGCGGAAAATGCATTTTTTTGAGTTTTTATGATTACGGGCAATAAACAAGTTGAGTTAGCGTTACTTTTATTTATAATGTATTTAATAGATGCGGAATAGATTTCTTTTTATGATTGTTTTTCTGGTAGTTGTGCTTCTTTCCGGCTGCGCAAAGCAAGGTATGCCGTCTGGTGGACCGAAGGACACAGAACCGCCTAAGCTGAAGCGTGCAATGCCTGAAAGTCGCTCGCTTGGTTTTGCTGACAATCAGTTCTATATAGAATTTGACGAGTATGTGGTGCTGAAAGATGCCGACAACAACGTGCTGGTGTCGCCTCCGATGAAGAACAAGCCTGAGATAAAGACAAAGGGCAAGGGCGTTCAGGTGAAGATAAACGACACTTTGGCCGAAAATACCACCTATCTGTTTCAGTTCAAGGACGCTATAGCCGATTATAATGAGGGTAATTTGCTGCCGTCAATGGAATATGTGTTTTCGACAGGCAATTATATAGACAGTATGACTGTAAGAGGTCGGGTGGTGGATGCGCTGACGCTCAAACCTCGCGAAGAGATGGTTAGTGTGTGGCTGATGCATCCGTCAGACGCAGAGGAGTTTGTGACAAGTTTTGGCGATTCGGCAGCGCAGGCACCGAAGCTGGCATACGTTACTCGCTGCAACAAAGACGGTTCGTTCAGTTTCAACTATATTAAGGCCGGCGAGTATCGTGTTTTCGCAGTTCAGAACGAAGACAAGAACCGCCTGCTGGGGCCGTCGGAGAGTGTGGCGTTTATGGATGGAACTGTGAAAACCAGAAGTATGACGGATAGCGTCGTGAAAGACAGTGTGGTTTTGCAAATATATACCCCTGATGTTGATAAACAGCGTATTATGAGCTGTGATTTTAAATCATCGGGTAAGGTGCTGGTGACGACTCTCCTGCCGATGGATGCCCCTGTGATTGACGGTGGGGGCGAGGAACTGATTTGGCGGCTGAATGATAAGAGAGACACGCTGACGCTGTGGACGTTGCGCGAGAATTGCGACTCGCTGCAGATGGTTGTAAATGATGCCACCGGAATATCAGACACGCTTAAACTGCGTTGGCGACCAAAGAAGGTCAGGGGAAAGCCGATATCTCAGTTGCAACTTGGTTCAGGCTTTGAAATGAAACTGAATTACAAGGCCTTGCCGTTCTATGACACATTGTCGCTGAAGTTTAACACACCGCTTGGCGGTTTGAGTGGCGTAAGGGATTCGCTGGTGAGTGTGATGTATTTGAAAGACAGTAGTTTGACGTATTGTGCTGCGGTGGTTGACAGCAGCTTGATGAGGGCGAGGATAGTATATGACTTCAAGCAAGGCGAGAAATACAAGGTGGCAATTGCAAAAGATTGCTTCAAAGATATTTATGGCAGGGGCAACGATTCGTTGAGTGTGGCTGTCAGCGTGACAAAGGCAGAGGAATACGGCAATCTGACGGTGGAGGTCAGGGACAGCACCCTGCTGCTGCCGCCCGATTATATAACTATTGTTCAGTTGCTTGACGATAAGGAAGCGGTAGTGGCCTCGGAGAATGCATTTGCAAATGTATTCAAGACACCATTCCCACACTTGAAACCAGGCAAATACCGTGTCCGTGCCATAGTGGACAAGAACCGCAACGGCAAGTGGGACACGGGCGATTTCGCTGCCGGCATTCAGCCCGAGCGCGTGGTTTATCTGCCTAAGACACTGGACATTCGCGCCAACTGGGATTTTGAAGAGAAATTGGAATTGTCGAAATGAAGAAGTCGCTGTTATCGGGATTGTTCTGGGTTTTGCTGGCTAATTTGCTGGTCAAACCGTTCTGGCTGCTCGGCATCGAGGTCGGAGTGCAGAACGCCGTTGGCACCGAGATGTACGGCTTCTATATTGCCATCTTCAATCTCACTTACATCTTCAACATTCTGCTTGACCTGGGCGTGACCAACTTCAATACGCGCAATATTGCGCAGTATCCCAAGCTTATCGGTAAGCATCTGTCGGGCATACTGAGTATCAAGCTGATGCTGCTGGCGTTGTATGTTGTTGTGACGTTCAGTGTCGGGGCGCTGCTTGGCTATGGGGCGACGCAGTTCAAGCTGCTGGCGTGGCTGAGTTTCAATCAGTTCCTCAGCTCGATGATACTCTATCTGCGCAGCAATTTCGAAGGGCTGCTGATGTTCAAGTGGGACAGCTTGCTCAGCGTGATGGACCGCATACTGATGATAGTCATCTGCGGCACAATGCTGTGGGGACCGTTTGAAGAAGGTATTTCCATCTTTAAGTTTGTTTACGCACAGACGGCAGCCTATCTGATTACCGCTGCTTTGGCGCTATGTGTTCTAGTGCGCAAGACGGGATTGCGTAAACTTCATTGGAACAAGCCGTTCACGTTTGCAATACTGAAAAAGAGTCTACCTTTTGCGTTGCTGGTGTTACTGATGGCCAGCTACAACCGGCTTGACCCTGTATTGTTGCAGTTGCTTTCGCCCGAAGGCACAGGCGATTATAATGCAGGCGTTTATGCCGGTGCGTTCCGATTGTTGGATGCGTTGACAATGATAGCCTATCTGGTGTCGGTGCCGTTGCTGCCGATATTCTCGAAGATGACGAAGGGGGGTGAATCGAGCGGAGAGTTGGGTGAGACGGTGAGGATGATGTTCTCGATGGTTATGGTGTTTGCCATTACTGCTGCTTGCGCTTTGTCCTGTTTGGACGGCGAACTGATGAGTTTGTTCTATGACGACAATGTAAATGACTATGCAGCAGTGTTCTGTGTTGTGATATTCTGCATTGTACCTATTTCAACAACATACGTTTTCGGTACGTTGTTGACGGCTGCCGGCAGATTGAAAAAACTTAATATTTTTGCTGCTATATCATTGGGATTGAATGTATTGATTAATATTATACTCATTCCCCGATGGGGGGCGGAAGGCAGCGCGTGGGCGGCGCTGACGGCGCAGAGCTTTATGGCTGTGGCGCAGGTGGTGGCAGCGGTAAGGATATTTAAATTAAAACCTTCGGCCGGCTACATACTAAAACTGGTGTTTTTTGCGTTAGTCATAGTTGGATGCACGTTCTGCACGCCGCATCTGGTGTGGTGGATAGCGCTTTCGGTGGTGGCAGTGGTATCCGTGGGACTTGCTATGGCGCTGAGACTGATAGATTTGAAGGAGATAATCAAAATAATACAAACTGAAAAATAAATAGACACAATGAAAAAAGCATACGTTTTCCCCGGTCAGGGAGCCCAGTTCGTAGGAATGGGCAAAGACCTCTATGATGGTAACAAGCTGTGCCGCGATATGTTTGAGACGGCCAATGATATTATCGGNNNACCGACCTGATGTTTGCCGGCACCCCCGAGGACTTGAAACAAACCAAGGTGACGCAACCTGCCATTTTCCTGCATTCCACTATTTTGGCCGCCTATATGGGCGACAAGTTCCAACCCGATATGGTTGGCGGTCACTCGCTGGGCGAGTTTTCGGCACTTGTGGCTGCAAAGGCTATGAGTTTCGAGGACGGCTTGCGTTTGGTCATTGCCCGTGCCAACGCTATGCAGAAATGCTGCGAGGCCCATCCGTCGACGATGGCCGCCGTGCTGAAGCTCGACGACAAGACGGTGGAGGATATCTGCGCTTCGATAGAGGGCGAGGTGGTGGTTGCCGCCAACTACAACTGCCCCGGCCAGCTGGTCATTAGCGGTACCGTCGAGGGTGTTAACCTTGCCTGCGAGAAGGTGAAAGAGGCCAAGGGCCGCGCATTGCCGTTGGCAGTAGGCGGAGCTTTCCACTCGCCGCTGATGGAGCCTGCCCGTGTGGAACTCAGCGCTGCCATCGAGAAGACGGCATTCCACCAGCCTATCTGCCCGTGCTATCAGAATGTGTGCGCCCTGCCCGTGAGCAACCCTGACGAGATCAAGGCCAACCTGAACAAGCAGCTGACAGCACCGGTTCGCTGGACGGCTACGGTACAGAATATGCTGAAAGACGGCGCCGAGGAGTTCATAGAGGTAGGTCCCGGTACCGCCCTGCAGGGAATGATAAAGAGAGTGGACGCCAATGCCAACGCCCATTCAGCTGAATAAATAGTTATAGGAAATGGAAGAAAGCTATAGAAAACTGACACGCAGCACCACCGACAAGAGAATTGCCGGTGTGTGCGGCGGTGTTGCCAAGTATCTGAATGTGGATCCTACGGTGATACGCATTCTGTTTCTTATTGCGTTGATTTGCGGCTCGCTGGGTTTCTGGATGTATCTGATTATCTGGATTGCCGCACCCGAGGACAATAGAATCGAACCTTAAAGAATATATTTATGAATCTGTTAGGAATGATAGGCGGTCAGCAACTTCTGATTATCCTGTTGGTTGTACTGGTGCTTTTCGGCGGTAAGAAGATTCCTGAGCTGATGAGAGGCTTGGGCAAGGGTGTGAAGGAGTACAAGAATGCCGTGAACGGTGTGGAAGACGAGGTGCGTCAAGCCACAGAGGAGAAACCCGAAGAGTCGAAAGACAGCAAGTAGCCAGGGTATATGAACTTCTGGGGGCACTTGGAGGTGCTGCGATGGGTGCTGATAAGGTGCGCCATCGTGGTGCTTGGATTGGCGGTGGCTGTGTTTTGCTTCAAGGACTTTGTCTTTGAAGGAATCATCTTGGCGCCGTGCAATGCCGACTTTGTCACCTATCGTGCTATGTGCCGTCTTGGGAATTTGCTTGGGATGTCCGGTTTGTGTCCAGATTTGGGCGAAATAGAGATGATAAACATCAATCTGTCGTCGCAGTTGATGACTCACCTTAGTGTATCAATATATTTGTCGGCTGTAATTGCAATGCCATATCTGATCACAGAAGTGTGGCTGTTTGTGAAGCCAGCGCTGTACAATAGAGAACGGAGAGTGGCGCGAGTGGCTGTGGTGGCATTTTTCTTCCAGTTCTTTGTGGGTTTAGCACTTGCCTATTTTCTGATTTTCCCTTTGACATATAACTTTTTAGGTAATTATCAGGTCAGCGAGAGAATAGTGAATCAAATATCGCTTAGTTCGTATATCAGCACTTTTGTTGGGCTGCTACTGACGATGGGACTGGTGTTTGAAATGCCGATAGTGGCTTATTTCTTTGCGCGTATAGGGGTGTTGAAAGCGTCGTTTCTGTCAAAGTACCGTAACGTGGCGATAGTGTTGACGTTGGTTTTGGCGGCATTTATTACACCGTCGACCGATGTATTCACGATGTGTTTGGTTGCGATGCCGCTATATCTTCTTTATGAATTTTCGCGATGGGTGGTGAAGCAGGTTGAAAAAAGGACTATTGAATCTTCTTAGTCTCTTTCTTTCCTTGCCATTTGAAGTCACGTCCTAAATATTTTTCGCGGACATCCGGGTCGTTGGCCATAACCTCCGGATCTCCTTGATGCAAGACGCTACCTTCATAGAGAAGATATGCGTAGTCGGTAATACGCAGAGTTTCGTTGACATTGTGGTCGGTGATAAGGATGCCGATATTTTTTTCTTTGAGGTGGGCCACAATGTCTTGAATGTCTTGAACGGCTATAGGATCGACGCCGGCGAAAGGCTCGTCGAGAAGCAGGAAATTGGGATTGGTGGCGAGAGCTCGTGCTATCTCGGTGCGGCGCCGTTCTCCACCGCTAAGTTGAATTCCTTTGCTGTTGCGGATTTTTTGGAGACCAAACTCGCTAATAAGCTCGTTGAGTTTCTGTTCACGGTCGGATTTTGTCATATTGGGCTGGAATTCCAAAACAGACATAATATTGTCGGCAACAGTCATTTGTCTAAAAACGGAAGCCTCTTGAGCAAGGTATCCGACACCCATTTGCGCACGGCGGTACATAGGCAGGTCAGTAATGTCAGTATTGTCGATGAATACTCGTCCACCGTTAGGCTTTATTATACCGACAATCATATAGAACGTGGTTGTCTTGCCAGCTCCGTTGGGGCCTAACAGACCAACAATTTGTCCTTGCTTCACATTGACGGATACGCCTTTTACGACAGTGCGTTGTCTGTATTTTTTTACAACGAGTTCGGTTCTTAGTTCCATAATAGTTTAACTTTCAGAATAATTAATAATCTCAACTTTAGATAATTCCTTCGCGCAGGATGTCGTGTATGTGCAAAACTCCTAGATACTTGTTGTTGTCGTCGACGACGATGAGCTGAGTTATGGAGTTTGAACGCATAATGTTGAGAGCATTGATGGCATACTCATTAGCGGAGATTGTCTTTGGGTTGGGAGACATAATATCAGAGGCTTTGAGAGGATCTAGATTGCTGTGTTTTTTCATCATTCGTCTTAGGTCACCGTCGCAAACGATACCAATTATTCTCTCGTTGTTTAGTACCACTGTGCAGCCAAGACGTTTAGATGTCATCTCAAGTACTGTGTCGCGTATTGAGGCGTCGGGGCTGACAGCAGGTCGTTCGTTTTGCGTATAAAGGTCATTTACACGCATATATAATTTTTTACCCAAAGCTCCTCCAGGATGGAAGCGTGCGAAGTCGCGTGCCGAAAAGTTGCGACATTCGATGAGGGCGACAGCAAGAGCATCGCCCATTACTAGTTGGGCTGTGGTGGATGTTGTCGGAGCCAAGTTGTTAGGACAGGCCTCGTGATCGACTGTGGCGTTCAGGACTATGTCAGCTTGTGATGCAAGGAAGGAGTCGGTGTTGCCTACAATTGCAATGAGGGTGTTTCCGAAATTCTTGAGTAGCGGCACAAGGACTTTGATTTCAGGTGTGTCGCCACTTTTCGAGATGCATATGACGATATCGTCTTTCTGTACCATTCCCAGGTCGCCGTGAATAGCGTCGGCAGCATGCATAAAGATGGCCGGTGTGCCAGTGGAGTTGAAAGTGGAAACAATTTTTGTGGCGATGTTGGCACTTTTACCAATACCGGTGATAATAACTCTTCCTTTGGTCAAAAAAAGTTTTTCTACGGCCTTCACAAACGCATCGTCAATACTGTCGGTGAGTTGTTCAATAGCTTTTTTTTCGTCTTCAATGACTTGATAAGCAATATGTTTTATTTCTTCAGAGGTTCTCAATTCAAAAAATATTTTGTGGTTTTAAAAAAAAAATGTAACTTTGTAAAACAATTGATATGGACGAATAACGTCAGAATTGTAAGAAAAGTATTTGATGACTAACATAGATTTGCGACAAAAACTAAAAGACATATTCGGCTTTGACAATTTCAAAGGCGACCAGGAGAGGATAATAGAGAGCCTTCTTGCTGGTAATGACACTTTTGTCATTATGCCTACGGGTGGTGGCAAGTCGCTTTGCTACCAATTGCCAGCAATGATTTCGAAGGGAACGACAATCGTCGTGTCGCCACTCATTGCGTTGATGAAAAATCAGGTCGATGCCGTCCGTTACACTTCCGGCCATGATGCAGTGGCACACTTCTTAAATTCTTCACTTAACAGACAGCAAATCACGGAAGTAAAAGATGACCTTCTCCGTGGAGGAACTAAGTTGCTTTATGTGGCTCCAGAGACTCTATCAAAAGAAGAAACCATTGAATTTCTGAAACAACTGGATATTAGTTTTTTTGCCATCGATGAGGCGCACTGTATTTCGGAATGGGGCCACGATTTCCGTCCCGAATACCGTCGTTTGCGCAGTGCCATCAACCAGATTAACCCGAATGTACCATTGCTTACTTTGACTGCATCGGCAACGCCAAAAGTACAGCAGGATATTATCAAGAATCTCCAGATGGAGAACGCTAAGTTGTTTGTTTCCAGTTTTAACCGCCCCAATCTTTATTATGAGGTGCGCCCCAAACCGTCTGAAACTCTCTTGCTCCACAAAGAAATTATCAAATTTATAAAAGAAAATTCTGGTAAGAGCGGCATTATTTACTGTCTGACACGAAAAAGGGTGGAGGACTTGGCTGAGTTGTTGGTTATCAATGGTATTAAAGCGTTACCCTATCACGCAGGTTTGGATGCAAAGACTAGAGCGGAGAATCAGGACAAATTCTTGATGGAGGAGGTAGATGTGATAGTTGCAACGATTGCATTTGGAATGGGTATAGACAAGCCAGATGTAAGATTTGTAATACATTACGACATCCCGAAGAGTCTTGAAGGATATTATCAAGAGACAGGCCGTGCCGGGCGTGACGGTGGTGAGGGTAAATGTATTGCCTTCTACTCCGAACATGATATTGAACGCCTTTATAAGTTCTTTACAGATAAGAATATCACCGAGCAGGAGATTGCACGCCAACTGGTTCAAGAGATTGTGTCGTATGCAGAAAGTTCTATGTGCCGGCGTATGAATATTCTGCGCTATTTCGGTGAGGAATACAACCAGCCTAATTGCGGAAATTGCGATAACTGCCTCCATCCCAAGCCAAGGGTTGAGACTAAAGAGGAGATGGTATATGTTCTTGAGACAATCATTGCTATGAAACAAGCATTCAAAGCTCAGGAGATAGTCGACGTAATTATGGGTCGCTCAAATGCCCATACGCGCATATACAAACACAACCTATTGGAGCAATTTGGCAAGGGTACCGACCGTGATGAACTATATTGGAAGGCTGTTATACGCCAAGCTGTTATCGAGAAACTCCTGACCAAGGAAATTGAGATGTTCGGTGTGCTTAAAGTCACTTCGCAGGGTTACAAATATATTAAAAATCCGTATGCTTTGATGATCCCCTGTGACCACGACTATACTAATACAGGCAATGACGATGACGATGATTTGTCTGTTGGCGGAGGTGGTTCTGCTGCAGGCGATGAAACACTTTATATTCAGCTTAAAGGCTTGCTACGTTCCATAGCTCAGAAAGAGAATCTGGCACCGTATGTCATATTTGAAGACCGTTCGCTCAAAGATATGACCATACAATATCCGTGCACTATTGAGGAGTTAAGCCGCTGCACCGGTGTCGGTATTGCAAAAGCTCAGAAAAACGGACAGCCGTTTGTGGAATTGATAAAAAGATATGTAGAGGAAAACGAGATAGAGCGTCCGCAGGATATTGTGGTGCGTTCGGCAATAAATAAATCAGGCCTTAAGGTGTATATAATCAAATCAATAGACCGTCAGATGCCACTCGAGGATATAGCTCGCGGCAAAGGCATATCGATGAACGATTTGATAACAGAAATGGAACACATCCTGTCGTCGGGTACGAAACTGAATATTGACTACTACATAGACGCTAATATAGAGCAGGAACATCAGGATGTGTTGATGGATTACTGGCATGATGCAGAGAGTGACTCGCTCCAAGATGCTTACGACGAATTTGAAGACGATCCCGACTATACCGAGGAGGAGATAAGATTGATGAGAATTAAGTTTATTGCAAAGGAAGGTTTTTAGTATTATTTTATAACGTATTTGAAATGAGTATTTTACCCCCCCCCATAAAGTCGTCTTCAAAGCCTCCGTAGAGAATCGTCTTTTGGAATATTAATTCTCTAGTCGGATTTAATGAAAACATTTTATTAACATATATTATTTATCATTTAAAATTACAAAATATGCGCGTATTAATTGCAAAAGACTACGACGAGATGTCGGTAGCAGCGGCAAATTATGTTGCCAAAAGAATTAATGATTTCAAACCGACGGCTAAGCGCCCGTTTGTTTTGGGATGTCCAACAGGTAGTTCGCCGCTAGGGTTGTACCAACATCTTATTAAGCTGAACAAGAAAAAACTTGTCAGTTTTGCAAATGTTGTAACGTTCAATATGGACGAATATGTGGGATTGCCGGTTGAGCATCCTGAAAGCTACCACAGCTTTATGTGGAACAATTTCTTCAATCATATTGACATTAAGAAGAAAAATGTTCATATTCTTGATGGCAATGCACCCGATTTGATGGCCGAATGTGCTCATTATGAAGAGATGATTGCCGCTGCGGGCGGAATAGACCTATTTATGGGTGGAGTGGGTCCTGATGGTCACATTGCCTTCAACGAGCCAGGCAGTAGCCTTGCCAGCCGTACCCGTATCAAAACCCTGACAACTGATACCATTCAGGCAAACTGCCGTTTCTTTGACAATGATGTCACTAAAGTGCCGAAACAGGCTCTTACCGTAGGTGTGGGCACAGTGATGGACGCCTGTGAGGTGCTCATCCTTTGTAATGGTCCTAAGAAAGCCCGTGCTCTGCATCATATGATTGAGAACGGTGTTAACCATATGTGGACCTCGAGTATGTTGCAGATGCATCCTCATGGCATTGTGTTCTGCGATGAAGAGGCTACGGTTGAACTCAAAATGAGCACCTACGATTATTTCAAGGACAAACAGCGGATTGAGAAAGCTTTTGAGAATTTCATTAATTATTACAAAATCTGAAATCGCTGAATTATGATTTACAGAAATCTTACCGCAGATGAGATTGCGTTGCTGACAAGTCAGGGCAACCGTGCCGAAGATTGGGCCAAGGTCCAAGTTGCCGATGGTTTCGACCCTAATTGCGTCTTCAACACATTTTTTGGCGGACAGGTATATATGGGTGTCCTTTCCAAGGGCACCCTCAGCGACGGCGACTTGGTTCTTCCCGAAGGAATCAGTGCGTCTATGCTGCGTAACTGCTGCATTGGCGACCATTGCGCTGTCCATAATGTAAAGATGCTTTCGGGATACACAATCGGTAGCAACTGTCTGTTGTTCAATATTGATGAGATGACCGCCAGCACTGACCCCAACGCGGACTTTGCTTGGCTTGAACCAATGAATGAAAACGGCGGACGACGCATTTTGCCTTTTAACGGGATGACTATTGGCGATGCCTATATGTGGGCCCGTTTCCGCGGTCAGGATAAATTGATGAAAAAACTTGAAGAGTTGACTCTTAAGGAGTTGAGAACTCTCCAAGGCGGCTACGGACGTGTGGGCAACCATTGTGTGATAAAGAATACTAAATGTATACATAACGTGGCAATCAATAGCAGCGCTGACGACCGCAGCCGCATAGAGGAATGTATTATGCTGGGCGATGGTGTTGTTGGTTTTGGCTGCAAACTGGAGTATGGTATTATCGCCGAACGTTTTCTTTTAGGTGAGCATGTAAAACTTGAATATGGCCTAAGATTAAACGACACTGTGGTTGGTGACAACTCCACGTTGGCACGTTGTGAGGTGGGATGCAACATTATTTTCCCAGCTCACGAGCAACACCACAACAACTCGTTCCTAATTGCATCGCTTATTATGGGTCAGAGCAATGTTGCCGCTGGAGGTACGCTCGGTAGCAACCACAATAGCCGTACCGCTGACAATGAAATCAGCGCTGGACGTGGTTTCTGGCCAGGTTTGTGCGTCAGCCTTAAACATAGTAGTCGTTTTGCCTCCTATTGTCTGCTGGCAAAGGGAGACTATCCCAGCGAACTTAACATTTCGCTGCCATTTGCATTGGTCAACAACAACACATCAAAGAATTGTCTAGAGGTGATGCCGGCCTATTGGTGGATGTACAATATGTACGCAATGGATCGCAACAGCCGTAAGTTCGCTGCCCGAGACAAACGTCTATATAAGGCTCAGCACATAGAGTTTGACAATCTTGCTCCCGACACTGCCGAGGAAATTATCATTGGACGTGACCTGCTTCACATATGGGCGGAAGAGGCTAACCGCGAGGGTAGGAGTGAGATTTTGGCTCACGGAATGGAAAAAGGCAAGCGCAAAACAGTTATCCTTAAAGCAGGCGATGGTTACAATGCCTATTTTGATATGCTTGTCTATTATGCTATGAAAACTTTAGAACCCATCTTCGGTGACAGGCTCCCGGACACTTCGCTCGGCGAAGGCGAGCGCATCACACATTGGGTCAATCTTGGAGGACAACTGATTGCAGAAAAGGATGTTGAACAGCTGATAACGGATGTCGAATCGGGAGTGCTTGATAGTTGGAGCGCAATTCACAATCGTTTTGACTCACTCTGGGATTCTTATCCTGCTGAAAAACAACGTCACGCCTATCAGGTGCTCTGTTATTTGTCGCAAAAGAAGAGTCTCGATGCGGAGGAGTGGGCTAAATACAATGCTCATTACCAACGTATACAGCAGTTTGTCGCAGACCAAAAGGTTCTTTCACGTAAGAAAGACGACAGCAACGAATTCCGTCACGCAACCTACTGGAACGACGCAGAAATGAACGCCGTACTTAACTAATGCATTAATACAAAAACATTATAACGCAATGAAAAAAAATCTTTCTATCGCTGCCCTCTGTGGTGCACTTCTGCTACTTGCTTGTGCCAGTAGCGACGGTGTAATGACCAAGAAGAAAGGAGTCTACACCATAGACACCACAACCCTTTCGTATAATGTCAAGGGCTACAATGGTCCTACTCCGTTGGTGATAACAATAGAAAAGGACAAAATAGTAAAGGTCGAAGCCCTCGAAAACACAGAGACGCCAGGTTTCTTCAAACGTATGACCGATGGAGGAATGCTTGACCGATGGAACGGTATGATGGTTGACGAGGCTCTTAATGCAAAAGTTGATGTTGTAGCAGGCGCCACCTATTCGTCCAATGCCGTTGCTGAAAATGTGAGGCTTGGATTAACTTACTACAAGGAACACAAATAGGCAGTCTGTTGTCGCCTTATTTAAGGTGCTGTTGCGATTTTGTATGCAGCAGCACCTTTTCTTTTTAGTTGCCTTTGTATTCCTGGCCGATTTCGCCCGGGTCGATGTCGGGTTCGTTGTATTCGAGGCAGGTGCGGTACTGTGTGCCGTGGTTGTAGTCAAGTGACGAGCAGGAGTTGCCTTCTGAAATATACTCATATTCCATATAGGCGGGATTTGTACCGTTGTAGATGTAGCATTTGCAGGTCTTTGTGTCGCACGATGCATACAGCATCAACAGCAGGGCGGCTGATGCTATGATCTTGATTCTTGAATTCTGAATTTTAAAGGGTTTCATTTTGTATTAATGGGTTGTAAAGGTTTAAAAGGTTTGAAAGTGATTTTCCGTTCTCTGTTTTCCGTTTTATTTCCCCCAGAACATACGGACGACGTCCATAGTGTCCATTGCTGGGTCATCTATTTCGGTGCAGTAGCGATAGCTGCTGTCGTCGGGGTTGAGGCGGCTGTAGCCGAGTTCTCTGCATGGGGTGTCGCGGTCGATGTAGGTCTCGGTGACGGGCACGCTGCCCCACCGCGTGAGCAGGTAGCAACGGCAGGGCTTGGTGCTGCACGATGACAGCAGCAACGCTGCCGTTATGATGATTTTTGTTTTATGGATTCTGAATTTCATTATAGTGCAGCGTTAAATGTCAACTACAGCTTCGTCGTCGGGGTCGAGTATCGGCAATGTGTAGTTCCTTGCGTCAATATCTATCTCGTCGACAAAGAGCCATGCCTGCTCGCCTGCGCTGATGTGCCACTTGGGGAGCTTGCCGTAGTTGACGGCCTTTATTCTTACATAGCGTGCCGGAACAGCGTTGAGGCTAATGGCGTCGAAGTTAAATACCACACTCTCGTCTGCTCTCTCGAGCTTGTCGGGGAACTTTTTCCGGTCGCAGGGGATGAGGTACCTTTGGGTGTATTGTTTCCCGTCTATTGAGGTGCTTACCTCCACCTGGCTGGGGAAGAATATCCAGCTCTTCATATTCTCCAGGCATTCCACACCCACTCTCGACACCAACTTGGTATCCAGCAGGTCGACCACCACCTCCATATCGCCCTGCCATCCCTGCCATCCGCCTATGCGGTAGTTCTCGCTGCCGTGCAGGCGGTCAATCAGGCCGTTTTCGCCGTTCTCGTAGTATTGCGGAGCAGGTTTGGTTATGTAGGTCAGCTTTCGGTCGTTGAGTGTGCGGGTCATTTTATGCGTTACGACGGCGCTGTAGCCGGTTTCGGGGTTGTAGTTGACGGCTTTGATGACTGCGTCGCCTGTGATGGTGATATTGTTTGTAGCGAGGTAAGTGGAATATTTTGTCGGCGTGCTGCCGTCGAGGGTGTAGAAAATGCTGTCGAGTTCGTTGACGATGTTCCAATGCATTGTGGAGATGCCTATTTCGGTCTCGCCGTCAAAGCTCTGCTGCCAGTCGGAAAAGACAGGTGTCGGAGTGATTTTCACCTCTTCGGGAATGCTGCTGTGCGGACGAGCCTCGTCGCTGGCGGCCCACTCTTTGTCGGGCGTGGAGCTCATCTCGAAATCGAGTGTGCAGCCGTCACGCAACTGTTCAAAAGTGATGAAGGCTTTATCGTAAGGAGCTCCATCGAGACGGAGCGAACGGATGTAGCAGTTGTTTTGATTTTGTCCTTTTGCGTTGATTATAATATCTTTACCATTTTGGAGGTGGATTGTCACTTTGTCGAATAAGGGTGATCCAATAACATACTGGCCGCTGCCTGGGCATACAGGATAGAACCCCATTGCACTCATCACATACCAAGCACTCATCTGACCGCAGTCCTCGTTGCCGCAGAGCCCGTCGGGACTGTCGTGGTAGAGTTCGGTGCAGATCTTGCGCACCAGCTCGGCACTCTTCCATTGGCGGCCAAGATAGGCGTAGAGGTATGCGGCGTGGTGCGAGGGCTCGTTGCCGTGGGCATACTGGCCTATGAGACCCGTGATGTCGCTCTGGTCGCGGCCGGTCATCTCGGAACTACCATAGAAGAGGCTGTCAAGGAACTGTTCGGCACATTTGTCGCTTCCGAACATACCTTTCCATCCGTCAACATCGTGCGGCACGTAGGTCGAATACTGCCAGCTGTTGGCCTCGGTGAAGTGGTTGTTAACCTCGGTGGGGTTGAAAGGCGTTATGAAACCACCGTTGCGGCGAGGATGCATAAAACCTTTGTCGTCCATAATGTTTTTCCACGACTGGCAACGACGGATGTACTCTTGATATGTCGATACTGAATTCAGTCGTTGACCCATCTGGGCTATGCACCAGTCGTCGTAGGCGTATTCGAGGGTCTTGCTGACCGACTCGTTCTCGTATTCACTGCTGAGGAAGCCGTCGCGGGCATATTCGGTGCGGCCTAGCATAGGCAGGTTGCTGGTGGCAACCATAGCTCCGAGCAGCTCGTTCAGGGTCTCTTCGGGCAGGCCGTCGAGAACGCCGGTGCGGTAGGCGTCGAAGATGACAGAGGCGCTGTGATAGCCTATCATACAATGTGTTTCGTGGCTGGCGAGCTCCCACATCGTCAGTTCTCCGCTGTGTTTGTAGTGGTCGAGCATTGTGAGGACGAAGTCACGGCTGCGCTTGGGGTCGGTAAGATTCAGTAGCGGATGCAGGGCGCGGTAGGTGTCCCACACCGAGAAGACAGTGTACTGCTCGCGGCCGACCCCTGTGAAGTCAATGCTGTAGTTGCCTGTCGTGTCCTTCATTGTGCGGTAGCGTCCGTCGGCATCGCTGAAGAGGTAAGGTGCTGTCATACAGTGGTAGAGGGCTGTGTAGAAGTTGGTGCGGTCTTCGCGGCTGCCGCCTTCGACCTCAAACTGGCCGAGTGCTTTCTCCCACGTGGCTTGGGCGTCTTTCTTTGCTTGATTGAATGTGATGACTTTGTCTTCGCCTTTACCTATATACAATCCTTCAAGCAAGTTATTCATAGCTCCTCCATAATCGGTTGCTGATGTGCCGACATACAGTGTCACCTCCTTGTCGTTTTCATTGAAAAAGACTATCGCTTTGCAGTCCTCACCTTCGATATAGTCGAGGTTTTCCACAGGATGACCGTCTTTGTAGAAGACAACCTTCTCAATGGGGCTGTCGGCAACGATGGCAAAGTTAAAGTACTGTTCGGGGTTCCACGCTGCCGAGGTGCGATAACCGCAAATAATTTTTGTCATCGGGTCACCCTCATATTGTGGAGGGTCCTCGTGTAGGGCTAAGCACGAATTGATGACCACGTCGCGGTGCTTGAGGTCTATGACGATGCCTTTGCGTCCAGTATTGGGGAAAGTGTAACGGTGCAGTGCGCTACGGTCGTGGACGGTTAGTTCGGCCATAACGCGGTTGCGGTCGAGGACGACGCGGTAGTAGCCGGGCTCGGCTTTTTCGTTGCGGTGGCTGAACGACGATTTGTAGAAACTGTAGTCAAGTGTTTCTGGCAGGTCTTTGGTCTTGGTCGTAAAGGGCATTATGAGTAGGTCGCCGTAGTCGCTGCAGCCGGTGCCGCT
>DBXH01000035.1:0-13228 GCA_002309335.1 Bacteroidales bacterium UBA1217
TTGAAGTTGACGAAGACCGGCTGGATGGGTTTGGCCTTTGCAGCGTCGGCTTTCACTTGTGCCAGGAAGGGGCTCTCGTTGTCGCGGTTCACTTCGATGGGGGTGATGGCGGGTTTGACGACCTTGGCCACGGGGTCGGGAGTATCCTGATGCTTGAAGATGATAACATAGTTGTTGTCCTTGCAGATGCGGTTAGCGAAGTCGACGATGTCCTTCTTGGTAATCTTGGCGAGTTCGTTGATTTCGTTGCAGACATCGCCCCAGTTCTGATGCTGAACGAAAGCGTAAGCCATCTGCGAAGCGCGGCTGTTGTTGCTTTCAGCCTGCTTCATAATCTGAAGTTTCAGTTGGTTGATGCTAGCCTCGAGTAGACTCTCGTCGAACTTGCCCTCCTTCAAGAGGTCGAGCTGACCGAGCAGCAGGTCGCGCAGCTGACCAAGCGACTGACCCTGAGTGGGGCGGCCGCCGAGCATAAAGGCAGCATAGTCGTTGAGAGTATAGGTGCCGGCATAGGCGCCGAGGCAGAGCTGCTTCTGGTTGAGGTTGAGGTCGATGAGACCACAACTACCGTTGTTGAGCACCATCTCCATAGCTTGAGCAAGCAGAGCATCGTGACTTCCATTGCCCTCCTCGATACGGAAAGCGATGGTGAGGCTTTCGGGGTCCTGACCATTGACAAGACGGATGATGGGGCTAGTGATAGGTTCCTCTTTAACTTTGTGGAAAGCAGGGACGTTGCCCGGTTTCCAGTTGCCGAAGTATTTGTCGATAATCTTGATAGCCTCGTCCGGGTTGAAGTCGCCGGCCATAGCAATGCACATATTGTTAGGCACATAGTAGGTCGAGTGGAAGCGGTAGATGTTGGTCATCGAAGGATTCTTGAGGTGCTCGATGGTGCCGAGGGTTGTCTGGGTGCCGTAGGGGTGGTGCGGGAAGAGGCCGCGCATCATCTCCTCGTTGACACGACGATTGTCCTGAGCAAGGCTGATGTTCTTTTCCTCATAGACAGCTTCAAGCTCGGTGTGGAAGAGACGCAGGACGAGGTTGGGGAAGCGGTCAGCTTCGACCTTTGCCCAGGTCTCGAGCTGGTTGGCGGGGATATTCTCGACATACATCGTGTAATCGTTGGAGGTGAAAGCGTTGGTACCTTCACTTCCGATAGCGGTCATTGATTTGTCGTATTCGTTGGCGATAGCGATAGTAGAAGCGATGCCGCTCAGGGAGTCGATCTGATGATAAATTTCGGTGCGCCGCTTGGGGTCGGTGGTGCGGCGATAAACCTCGTAGAGGTTCTCAATCTGATCGAGATAGACCTTCTCGCGAGCCCAGTCAGTGGTACCCAGCTGGTGGCTGCCCTTGAAGAGCATGTGCTCCAGATAGTGTGCAAGACCGGTGGTTTCCTTAGGGTCGTTCTTAGAGCCTGCGCGGACAGCGATGTAAGTCTGAATGCGCGGGGCGTCCTTGTAGACGCTGAGGAATACCTTAAGACCATTGTCGAGAGTGTACTCGCGCACGCCGATGGGGTCGTTGTCGTAGGTCTTGTACTCATACTTCTTTTGAGCGAAAGCCGATGAGCCAAGAACGAGCATCACGGCTACAAAACTGAAAATAAATTTTACTTTTTTCATTGATTAAATTATTGTTTATTAAAATTTTATTTTGTTTTCAGACACAATCATACAAATGCAAATATACGACATTTTTTTATTTTGGAGAATTAGGATATGCATAAATTATGCGTAAACCCAGAATTGACTCAGAAGCACCCCAGAAGCGGTATTGTATCGGATAGTTTTCAACTAAGGTTGAAAAAAACTTAAATCTTTTTTTCGATAATTGCTTTTTATATTGTATCTTTACAAAATGTTTTTTGCGCGTAAATTTCGTGCAACAAATTGATTATGAAAAATAAAAGATAATACATATTATGGAAAAAGTAAGCAAAACTCTGTCAAAGCACATTAATTCGATAACCGAGTTGGCCAAACGGCTCGAAAATCACGACGGCGAGCTGCCTCAAATTGAGGTCGATATGCTATTGTCGGCCTTGCGCGAAATGTATGACGAAGTGTACCGTCTGCCTTGGGAACGGAGAACGGAGAACGGAGAACGTGACACACCCCGGCCTTCGGCCACCCCTCTCCGAGAGGGGAGGGAAACGGAGAACGGGGCGATGCCGGAACCGATAGTTGAAACTGCGGAACCCGAGAAGACAATCTTGATGATTGACACCGAGGCAAAGCCCGTGTATGCAGAAGAGCCGGAACCTGAGCAAGTGGCAACGATTGACAACGGCCAGCCTTCGATCGACGAGATTGAAGGTCAGCCGAACGATGACCTTTTTGAAGAGGAACCGGAGGCGATTGTTGAACCGGAACCAGTGGTTGAGCCCCAAGTGGAAGCAAAGGAAGAGCCCAAAGAGGAACCTAAGGAAGAACCTAAACAGACGTCACAGGCTTCGCTGTTTGACTATATCAAAACCGGAAGCGCCGACAATCAGACTCCGCGCACCATCGCCGACAGTTTGGGCAACGGCGTGAAAGAGGGCATCGAACAGAAAATAAACGCCAACAAGGTAAGCGATTTGCGTACGATCATCAACATAAACGACAAGTTTAGCTTTATGAACGAGTTGTTCCACAACAATATGAAAGGCTACAACGACTTCATACTGCGTCTCAACGCAATAACCAACCGCGAAGAAGCATTGGCTTACGTCCGCTCCATTGCCGAGCAATACAACTGGGACGATGAGTCGCTTGCCGTCAAGACATTCTACAGCATTTTTGACAGGAAGTTCTAAATAAAACTTTAACGGTATGAAACGTAGAGCGATATTATTTTCGGCACCTTCGGGATCGGGGAAAACAACGATAATAAAGAGGCTGATGAAATATTTTGATTGCTTCGAGTTTTCAATCAGCGCCACGAGCCGCAACCCTCGCGAAGGCGAAAGCGACGGAGTGGATTATTATTTCCTTTCGCCGGACGAATTTGAGAGACGAGTGCAGGAGGAGCAATTCCTTGAGTGGGAGGAGGTTTATGCGGGCACCCGTTACGGAACCCTGAAGAGCGAGATTGACCGCATCTGCGAAAAAGAGAAGGTGGTGATATTTGACGTCGATGTGAATGGCGGCTTGAATATAAAACGCTATTTCGGAGACGACGCCTTAGCCATCTTCGTGATGCCACCATCGATAGAGGTGCTTGAGCAACGTCTGCGCAGCCGAGGAACCGAAAGCGAAGAGTCGATACAGAAACGATTGGGTCGCTCGGCCAAAGAACTGAACGAGGCTTCGAAGTTTGATGTGACAATAATAAATGACGACCTCGACCGTGCTGTGGAACAGACGAAACAGACGATAGAGAAATTCTTGGAGGAAAGAGTGTGAGGGTTTTAAGGTTTAAGAGTTAAAAAAACACAGGATTTGGATAAACTAAGGGAATTCATAAGGAAGCATTCGAATGTGATAGTCTTCATATTGCTGGAGACAATTGCCGTATTGCTGATAGTGCAGAACACCTTCTATCAACGCTCGCGGATAGTGCGCGTTGGCAACCGCGTGGCAGGCACTTGGCACAAGGGAGTATCGGCGGTTACCGGCTATTTCGGGTTGAAGGCCGAGAACGAGTATCTTGCCGCTGAGAACGCCGCTCTGCGAGCGCAGATGGCATCGTCGTATATCTCGTACAGCGACAGCGTGTTCCAAATAAACGACACAGTATACAAACAACGCTATTCATATACCGACGCGCAGGTTATCAAGAATTCGTACAACCAGGCGAAGAACTATATGATGATTAACAAAGGTTCGGCACAGGGAGTGAAGGTTGATATGGCTGTGATTTCGCCGCAAGGCATCGTGGGAGTTGTGGTCAACTGCACAAAGAACTTCTCCACCATTATGCCCGTACTGCACAGCGATAGCCGCCACAGCGTGAAGCTGAAACGCACCAACTCGACCGGCTCGTTGATATGGGAAGGCGGCGACTATCGCTACGCCACATTGATAGACATACCCACCACATATCCACTATACAAGAACGACACGATTGTGACCAGCGGCCTTGCCAATGACTTTCCCGAAGGCATAGCGGTAGGTTATATAGAAGACTTTGAGAGTCTTCAAGGCAGCGGATTCTACAACATCCGCATCCGTCTTGCGACCGATTTCAACAACCTGAACCACGTGTATATAGTGGACAACCACTTCAAAGCCGAACAGGATTCACTAATAAAAATAACGGAGGCCAGCGATGAATAGTCAACTCATTTTCCGGAATATAGGACGATTTCTGTTACTCGTACTTTTACAGGTGCTGGTGTTCAACAACATCTATCTTGGCGGTTACATCAACCCCTGCATCTATGTCCTGTTCATAGCGATGCTGCCTACCACAACAGGCAAAATACCGATGATGCTGATAGCCTTCTTCACGGGTATGTGCGTAGACGTTTCGACAAATATAATTGGTTTCCACACATTTGCCTGCACAGCGGTAGCATTCCTGCGCGGTGTGTGGCTGGACAAAATCATTATCCGCGACAACGATGAAGGCATAGATATGCCCAGTTTGTACAGTGGCTCATACCAGCAGTTTGCCATCTATCTGTTTCTACTGCTGTTTGCCTTCAACCTCATATACCATACTTTGCTGACGTTCAGCTTCAGAGGTTTTTTCAATACTCTATTAACAGCATTGCTGAGCACCATAGTCACGTGGATTCTTGCGATACTATATCAAACTCTATTGCTACGCAAAGCGAAGAATAACTATAACGCCTGATGAAAACAAAATCAATCATAACAGCCATCCTGCTCCTAACCAGCCTGATGCCTCTACGCGCCCAACTAGCGGTAGGCAAATGGCGCGACCATTTCTCGTACAAAACGCTGTATCAAGCGGTTCAGGCAGAAGACCGAATTTATTGTTCGGCGGCTGGAGGATTGTTCTATTATGATATGGGCGACTATACGGTGAACAGAGTCAACAAGACAAACCTGCTGAACGACGTAGGCATAAGCGCCATCGCCTACGACCCCCTAACGAAATATCTGGCAGTAGCTTACAACAACGCCAACTTAGACTTGATAAAGGACGATATAGTATTCAATATTAGCGATATAAAACGCAACGACATAGGCGGCAACAAGAATATAAACAGCATACGCTTCAACGACCGCTATGCATACCTTGCATGCGGATTTGGGATTGTTGTGGTTGATATAGTACGCAAAGAGATAAAAGAGACCTACTATCTCGGCGAAGACGGCACATATCTGAACATTAACGATATAGCATTCACAGACAGCTTGATAGTTGCCGCCACCGACAACGGCATAATGACCGCCAACAAGAACAATCCCTATCTGAACATAGTAAACAACTGGCAGAGCGACGAGACGTCACTACTGGCTGGTCAGGAAGTAACCCGGCTTGAAGTGGACGGATCGAACCACATTCTCGCACTTGCACACAGCAACGGCAGCGACACAACGCTATATGTTGAAAGCGGAAATAACGTTTTTGCCCCTTTGACATCGGGCAACATACGGAATATAAAACACACAAAAGGCCGAATACTGGTTTGCTACAGCGACAAGGTTGACATTTACGACGACAATAAAGTCCTGCAACAAAGCATCAGCGATGTCGACTGGATGAAAATGGAGCCCAACGATGCCGAGCTGACCAACGACAACCGCCTATGGGTGGCCCACAGCTGGGCTAACCTGGCGGTGGTGGATATCGACAATCCGAGCAAAGTGGACCTGTTCTATCCACAAGGTCCCGAAAGCGACAATGTTTTCCGACTAACGGCGTTCGACAACGATTTGATGGTAGCCCCCGGCGGACACCGGAGCACATATGACGGGATATACCTTCCTGCAAACCTCTACACGATGGTCAGCAACGACTGGAAGACTTTAGACGACCCCGACCAAGTACTGAACGGAGTGTATGATATACTGGAAGTTGCCGTCAATCCACGCAAACCTAAAACCCGTCTGGCGGCAGCGTGGGGGTACGGCATAGTAGAAATCAACGACAACAAAGTAACCAAACTTTACAACGAAACAAACACAAACGGAGCCTTGACACCATACTCTTTAGGCAGCTACCAAAGCCTATTTACCGGCAGCATAGCATACGATAGCAAAGGCAATGCCTGGATAACCAATTCATTACAGCCGAATGGATTGGTGGTAAGATACAATAATGGCGAATGGGCCAGTTTTTACACACTCAATATGGTTAATGGTAGCGACATTGACCATATTATATGGGACAGCATAAACGACCTGAAACTGTTCTGGGGTCGTGCCAACAAAATATTTGTCCACGACGGCAAAGGCAATATGGCGTACATTGACCCAAACAACGGAGCCAAACTAGAGACATCGATAGTGAATTGTGTGGTTCAAGACCACAACGGGAATTTCTGGATAGGTACTAACAAAGGCATCAAAGTGATATACGACATAAACAAAATATTTCAGAACGGAGGTGACGGCGAGCGGTCGCCGGTGACGTGCAGCAATATACTTTACAACGAGAACGGCATTGGCGAATATTTGATGGCCTATGAGAGCATTACCAACATAACCGTTGACGGAGCCAACCGCAAATGGGTTGGCACCTCGACAGGAGGGCTCTATCTGCTTTCAGCTAACGGCTTGGAGCAGATTGAGCATTTTACAACATCCAACTCACACCTATTCTCAGACAAGGTAGTTTGTCTTGCTGTGATGCCCTGGAGCGGTGAGCTCTTTGTCGGAACAGACAAAGGATTGCAATCCTACAGGACATCGGCCACCTACGCATTTGCCGAACCTATGGAAAACATATATGCCTTTCCCAATCCTGTGCGCCCCGACTACGACGGATTGATAGCCATCAAGGGGTTCACACGTAACGGACTGGTACACATAACCGATGCTGCAGGTCATACCGTATACTCGACCCGTGCCGACGGCGGACAAGCCGTATGGAACGGATGCACCAATAGCGGCGAGCGAGTAGCATCGGGCGTCTATTATGTATTTGCTTCAGCTGAAGACGGTTCGATGCGGTCGGCAACTAAAATTCTAATTATCAGATGATGAGTGGAGCACTATTAACGACTCAAGGCTTGGTGTTGCACACAATAAAATATGGCGAGACCAGCATAATAGCAAAGGTTTTTACCCGCGAACTAGGCCTATGTTCGTATATAGTGAAAGGCATAAGGAGTAAGACAGGACGCACAAAGCAGAACCTTATGCAACCCTTGAGCCATCTAGAGATGACCGTCTACAACAACCCTAAGAAACAGATGCAATACATAAAAGAAATGCGTCCAGCCGCACACTACAACAACATTCAAAACGATGGAATAAAGATGGCTTTGCTGTTTTTTATGGACGAGGTGCTGTACAAGTCGCTGAAAGAAGAGGAACAGAACCGCGAACTGTTCGACTACGTTGTAGGAGAACTGCAAAGACTTGACCTAGAGAGCCATTATTCTACAATGCCTATTGATTTTCTGATACATACAGCACACCATTTAGGCATAGAGCCTTTGGACAACTATAGTCAGCACGAGCCGTTGTTCAATTTAAAAGAAGGCCGTTTCCAAGCAGCACCGACACCCTATACGGCGGCAACAAATCCCAACTACGACTATTTTCTTGACGCCCCTTCAAGTTCGCATATCCACTCCTACCTTGCCTCATCGACAGGACGAAGTCCAATGCCACAACTTAACGCCAAACAACGCAGCACAACACTAAATAACTTACTGGAATACTATCACGTACATCTGGCCGACTTCCATAATTTCACATCGCATGAAGTACTGCACACAGTTTTGAGATAAAAAAAAACGACATACAATGAAGAAAATCTTTTTAATCATCGCGTTAACCATTGCCGCAATCGCTACCAATGCACAATCCTGTTATTGGGTGGCTCTGACCGACAAAGCTGGAACAACATTCGACCCATACAGCTACTTTGACAGCAAAGCTATAGAACGTTACAAGCTGAACAATGCCGACTTGTATGACATCACCAACTATCCGCTGAATGCGAACTATGTAAGCCAAATCGACGCTATAGCAATCGAAGAGGTAGGACAAAGCCGCTGGTTTAATGCAGTGGCTGTTATGGCCACCCCCGACCAGATAGCAGCAATAGAGGAACTCCCATTCGTGCGTGAAGTGGTGCCGATCGGTAACAATATGCAGCCAGCCAGCCACAAGGGAACAGAAGGCTTTGAAACCGTTGAGTCGCTGTCTGAAGGAAAAAACATCACTGACCAGTTGCTCCGTATGCGAGGCGATATCTTTGTTGAAAAAGGCTACAACGGCACAGGCATCCGCATTGCCGTATTCGACGGAGGTTTCCACGCTGTCAACACCCATCAGGCTTTTAAGCATCTGCGCGACAACAATCAAATTGTAGCCACTTGGAACTTTACCAACAAGACTGCTGACGTCTACGACAACCACTCGCACGGGACAATGGTTCTCAGCTGCATCGCCGGCAAGATGGGCGACAAACTGCTTGGTCTTGCAACTGGTGCCACATTCCTGCTGGCAAAGACCGAGGTTGACCCCGAGCCCTTCAAAGAGGAAGTATGGTGGGCTCAGGCTGTTGAATGGGCCGACAAGAACGGTGCAGACATCATCAACAGCTCATTAGGCTACACGCAGGACCGCCACTACACCTGGCAGATGGACGGCCGCAGCTATGTCTCAAAGGCCGCCAACCTTGCAGCACGAAAAGGCATCCTTGTATGCAACAGCGCCGGCAATTCGGGTGAGGACGAGAACTGGAAAATCATAGGTGCTCCTGCCGACGCCGACAGTATACTTTCCGTTGGAGGCATCCAGCCTTCCCTATTTTCCTACCAGCACATCGGTTTCAGCAGTTACGGCCCTACTGCCGACGGTCGACTGAAGCCCAATGTCTGCAATTTCGGTTATGCCGAGGTCGCTGATTCCAAAAACGACACAGCCACCACCTTCGCTGCAGGCACCTCTTTTTCCTCGCCGCTGACGACAGGTTTCTGCGCTTGCGCTATGCAGGCCGTGCGCAACGAGAAACCTACGGCAATGCAGATGAAATCCCTTATCGAGCAGTCGGCAGACCTCTATCCTTACTATGACTATGCTTTCGGCTACGGTGTGCCACAAGCCTCGTTCTTCACCGACTGGGCAAAAAGAAACATTGAGCCCGCTGCTACATTCAGATTTATGCAATTTGGCGACTACATTGTCATCTACCCCAATGCACAGACAAATAAAAAGACTTTCAAAAGGACAACTGTCATAAACGGCGTCATTAACTCCAAAGAAAACGAGGATATCATAATGTTCAAAATCCAGGACAAGAATGGATTGATAAAGAACTATGTCAACCTAGGTATTGAAAAAATGGACCCCGACAAGAGTTGCGTCGCTATCCCCAAAGGCGCCATATATGGTCACACGCTAGTGGCTCACGTCAACGGTTACACCGACAGCGTCAAATTGAAAGGACAGGACATTATCGCCTTTGCCGAAGAAGACCACACCTTTGATTACCACATCATCGACACCGCCGGATTTATCCAAGAGAACATCTTTGAGAATGGCAATCGCAGCCTTGCTGACAACGCCGTCAGCAACTGGGGCGTAGGCAAGAAATATACGAGCGAGGTCTACTTCCAGTACGGCATCCATTGGTTCTTTCCCTACACGATGCGTTACAGCGACGCCTACAACGTCGGCTTCCGTTTCATACGCAATTTCCGCAAATGGTACGGCCTCGGCTTAGGTTATGAAGTGACCGACAAAATATTCCGCTACGACCCAGTCACAGCAAATTGTTGGGACAACACCCTAGCCATCACCGACTTCACAAATGTCAACAAGAAGCGATACTTCTGCTACGATGTAAACCTTGAGTTCTTCCAGCGCATACGCCTTGCCAACACCGGCAAAACCAAAAAGGGGCTCCATTGGGACCTTGGTGTCTACGGTGGCCTGCACTCAAACGAATACCTTGTAAACTACAATGAGAATCAGAACCCCAATGCCGCGCTGATGCAGACCAACACATACAGCGAAGTCGAGCCGTCCAGCAACTGGAACTGGGGCCTTACTTCACGCCTCGTATGGAACTGGATTGGCGTCTATGGCCGTTACCGTATGAGCCAGCCAAGCCTCGATCTGCCGCGTCTCGAACTCGGAATCCAAATGTCATTCTAACAAATAAACATATCGACAATGAAAAAAATCTTTTTAATCGCAGCCACGATAATTTTTAGTCTTCAGCTTCAGGCTCAGAACAACTACTGGGTAATGCTGACCGACAAGGCAGGCACGACGTTCGACCCATACGCCTATTTTGATGCCAAAGCCATCGAACGTTACCAACTCAACAAGGCCGACCTCTACGACATCAGCAACTATCCGCTCAACGAAAGTTACGTTAGCCAAATTGACGCCATCGTCACCGACGATTTCGGCCAGAGCCGCTGGTTCAATGCCGTAGCCGTCACCGCAACGCCCGAGCAGATTGCAGCCATCAAGCAGTTGCCATTTGTCAAAGAGGTGGTGATGCTCGAAAGCAATATGCATCTTGCCAAAGCCGAAGACAGCGAACCCATAGACCTGACCGGCCTGTTCTCCGAAGGCGCTCCGGCCGATCAACTTATTCGTATGGGCCGCGACAACTTCCGCAATGCCGGCATCAACGGCAAGGGGGTACGCATTGCAGTCTTCGACGGTGGCTTTCCACAGGTAAACACTCACAAAGCATTCAAACACCTTCGCGACGAGGGCCGTATTATCAAGACCTGGAACTTCCCCAACAAGAAAGAGGATGTCTACGGTTGGAACAGCCATGGCCTGATGACACTCAGTTGCATAGCAGGTATACACCGATATGAAGGTACCGACGGCGAAGTCCGCGTGGATATCGGAATGGCTACGGGTGCTGAATTCTTGCTGGCGCGCACCGAGATAGAGGCAGAGCCCTTCAAAGAGGAGGTGTGGTGGCAAATGGCTGTCGAGTGGGCCGACAAGAACGGCGCACAGATCATCAGCTCGTCGCTCGGCTACGGCAAAGACCGCTACTACACCAAGGATATGAACGGCCAGAGCTATGTGGCTAAAGCCGGCAATATGGCGGCACGCAAAGGCATCCTTGTCTGCAACAGCGCCGGCAACGAAGGCACCGACAACAGCTGGCTCACCATCATCACCCCCAGCGATGCCGACAGCGTGCTCTGCGTGGGCGGCATCAGCAACAGCCTTACCGAGTATGAACATATAAGCTTCAGCAGCTACGGCCCCAGCGCCGACGGCCGCCAGAAACCCAACGTCGTCGCCTTCGGCCACGCCTACACAGCCAACACCGGCGCCAGCAACGACAAATACCACTTTGTCGACGGCACCAGCTTCAGCTGCCCCCTCGTGGCCGGCTTCGCCGCCTGCGCCCTGCAAGCCAAACCGGGCCTCACGGCAATGCAGCTCTTCCACGAAATTGAAAAGAGCGCTGACCTCTATCCCTACTGTGACTACACTTTCGGCTACGGTGTGCCACAAGCCGACTATTTCACCGGCGACCGCAAAAAGGTTGAGCCCACCTTCAAGTTTGTCAAAGAGGGAGACAACTTGAGACTTGTCCCGCTAAAGAACTATGACCAATGCCGCATCTTCATCAAGAGCAGCGCACCTGACGGCACCATTCATAACTACACGAAACTTGAGCCAAAGAGTTTTACCACCGAAATGGCATTTGAAATCGTCAGTGGTGAGATAATTACTGCTAATCTTGACGGTTACACCGAAAGTTATACCCTCAACAACGGCGATTATATGAACGTATTAAGCATCGGTATGGATGTAAACAACTATGACGAAGACGACTGCGTCCACTTCTCGAACAAACTTGACGAGAAGAAAACCAAGTTGGAATACTATTATATGCTTGGTGTGCCAGTCAATATCAGTTCCGACGAGCTGGAACACAACTTCTGGTCGCCAGCTATGCGTATCGGTATCCGCAAGACCCTATATTTCACCAAGGCTTACGGCTGGGGCTTGGCATTAGAATATGGCCACACTTCGTTGCGTTTCGGCAGCGAGGCCAACCGTCTCGACTCGCTGGCAGCTATGGACGACGATGTGCGCTGGCTTGACAAGAAGGTTGCGAAACACAAACTCAACCTCGGCGAAGTGGGCGTTGAGCTCTACCAGCGCGTGCGGCTGCGTCCGGGCGGAATCTTCCATAAGGGATGGCACTGGGATATAGGCATCTACGGCAACTGGAGCTACAACATATACGAGCTTGAAGGTCAGCACAACGGCGACATCGCCACTTCGCGCAAACAAATAGTAAACAATTTTGAAATCCTCGATGACTACCGCTGGAACTGGGGTTTAACCACACGAATCTCGCGCGACTTTATTGGCCTTTACGCACGCTACCGCCTCAACGACATCAACAAGGATGTTCCAGCGGGACAATTCATACTGCCACAACTTGAAGTGGGTCTACAGCTGTCATTCTGAGTTATTTAGGAAGAGATACGCATAAAATATGCGTAAACCCAGAATTGACCTAGAAGCAACCCAGAAGCAACCCTATGGCGTAACTTGCTGCGATACGCTTGTTGGTCTTATGCATCCGTATAGGCCTATGGCAATTTGTTTACGCATAAAGTAGATAAAAGTTTTTTTTGTCAATCCGATTATTATTCGTAATTTTGCATTTTGAAATATTGTGATTTAAGAGAAATAAAACATTTAATAATATGACACTCGAAGAATTTCAGAATGAATTAAGACTGGGCATCCCTAATCCGCTGCCCGAACCGCAACCTTATGACCCAACAGTAAATCATGCACCAAAGCGCAAGGACATCCTTACACCGGCAGAAAAGAAGCTGGCTATCCGCAATGCGCTGCGCTATTTCGACCCAAAGGACCACGCTATGCTGGCTCCGGAATTTGCCGAAGAGCTGAAAAAATACGGCCGCATCTATATGTACCGTCTGCGTCCGACCTACAAGATGTATGCCCGCCCCATAGAGGAATATCCGGCTAAATGCCGTCAGGCTGCTGCTATAATGCTGATGATTCAGAACAATCTCGACCCCGCTGTGGCTCAGCATCCTCACGAGTTGATTACCTACGGAGGCAACGGCGCCGTGTTCCAGAACTGGGCACAGTACCGTCTGGTGATGAAATAC
>DBXH01000035.1:13243-14692 GCA_002309335.1 Bacteroidales bacterium UBA1217
CTCAGCGAGATGACCGACGAGCAGACGCTTGTGATGTACAGCGGCCACCCGATGGGACTCTATCCAAGCCACAAGGACGCTCCGCGCGTGGTGGTAACCAACGGTATGATGATACCGAACTACTCGAAACCCGACGACTGGGAGCGCTACAACGCCCTCGGCGTAACGCAATACGGTCAGATGACCGCGGGCAGCTATATGTATATCGGTCCGCAGGGTATCGTGCACGGAACAACGATTACAGTATTGAACGCTGCACGAAAACTGGGCGGCGGCACAGCAGGCAAGCTCTTCATCACCGCTGGTCTTGGCGGTATGAGCGGTGCGCAGCCAAAGGCTGGCGACATTGCTGGCGTGGTAAGCATAACCGCTGAAATCAACCCTGCAGCCACACAGAAGCGCTACGATCAAGGCTGGGTGGACGAAGTGCACGACAACCTCGATGAACTCTTCGTGGCTGTCAACAAGGCACGCAACGAGAAGATAGCCCGCAGTTTTGCTTATCAAGGCAATGTGGTAGACTTGTGGGAATACTGCGCGGAGAAAGGTATCCAAGTGGACCTTGGAAGTGACCAGACCTCGCTCCACAATCCGTGGGCAGGCGGTTACTATCCCGTCGGAGTCAGCTTTGAGGATGCCAAGGTTATGATGGCCGAGAAGCCTGAACTTTTCAAAGAGAAAGTGCAGGAATCGCTGCGTCGCCACGTGGCCGCCGTCAACAAGCTCACCGCCAAAGGTATGTATTTCTTCGACTATGGTAACGCATTCCTGCTCGAGAGCAGCCGCGCCGGTGCCGACATCTGGAACGCCGACCATACAGCTTTCCGTTATCCATCATACGTTCAGGATATTATGGGTCCGATGTGCTTCGACTACGGTTTCGGTCCCTTCCGTTGGGTATGCACCAGCGGCAAACCCGAAGACCTCGACAAGAGCGACCATATCGCTATGAAGGTGCTGGCTGAAATCGCCGCAACAGCTCCTGCTGAAATCCAGCAGCAGATGCACGACAACATCCAGTGGATCAAGGGCGCCAAGGAAAACCACCTCGTTGTTGGAAGCCAGGCACGTATCCTCTATGCCGACTGCGAAGGCCGCACCAAGATTGCTGCCCGCTTCAACGAAGCCATCCGCAAGGGTGAAATCAGCGCGCCTATCGTATTGGGTCGCGACCACCACGATGTCAGCGGTACCGACAGCCCGTTCCGCGAGACTTCAAATATCTACGACGGTTCCAACCGTTGTGCCGATATGGCTGTACAGAACGTTATCGGCGACAGTTTCCGCGGCGCTACGTGGGTGAGCATCCACAACGGNNGGCTGGGGCGAAGTGATGAACGGTGGTTTCGGTATGGTGCTTGACGGCAGCGAGGCCTGCGACCGTCGCCTGCGTATGATGCTCCACTGGGACGTCAACAACGGTATCAGCCGCCGCAGCTGGGCCCGCAA
>DBXH01000035.1:14737-22067 GCA_002309335.1 Bacteroidales bacterium UBA1217
CTGAAGGTCACGATGCCCAACCTCGTGGACGACAACGTACTTGAAGGGCTGTTCAAATAGATTAACTTAAAACAGATATACAATATGGCACAAACGACACTCGACGCCACTACTGTGGCAAATGTAAAGACTTGGCTCGATGGAGCATACGACGAAGAGACGAAAGCCGCTATCCGCAAGATGCAGGCTGAGAATCCAGAGGAATTGAACGAGAGTTTCTACCGCAGCCTTGAGTTCGGTACGGGTGGTCTGCGCGGCATTATGGGCGTGGGCACTAACCGTATGAACCGCTATACTGTCGGTATGGCTACTCAGGGTCTTGCAAATTATGTAAGAAACTGCTTCCCTGGTGAGGAACTTAAAGCTGCCATCTCGCACGACAGCCGCAACCACAGCCGCGAATTTGCGGAAATCACAGCCAACGTATTGGCAGCTAACGGCTTTAAGGTTTATTTGTTTGACGATATGCGTCCGACTCCTGAACTGAGCTACGCTGTGCGTTATTTCAAATGCCAGACAGGTGTGATGCTGACGGCATCGCACAACCCGAAAGAATACAACGGCTATAAGGCTTACTGGAGTGACGGATGCCAGCTGGTGCCGCCACACGACACGAGCGTTATCGACGAGGTAGAGAAAATCAAGTCGCTCGACGACGTGAAATGGTCTGGCGGTGAGAACAATATCATCACCATTGGAGCTGAAGTAGACGAGGCGTTTATGAGCGAAATAGAGAATAATGTGCTGCATCCCGAGTGCATTAAGGCCCACAACGACATAAAGATTGTCTACACTCCATTGCACGGAACTGGTATCAAGCTGATCCCAACGATGTTGGAACGTCTAGGCTTTACAAACGTCAATGTTGTTAAGGCGCAGGCCGTTCCCGACGGCAACTTCCCGACGACACCTTCTCCCAATCCCGAGGAGCACGCCGCTATGAAGATGGCTGTCGACCTGGCCAAAGAAATTGATGCCGACATAGTCTTTGCAAGCGACCCCGATGCCGACCGTGTTGGTGTGGCCGTAAAACGTCCCGATGGAGAATGGATGCTGCTGAACGGCAACCAGACGATGAGCGTGATTATCTACTATCTACTCAAGGAATGGAAAGAGAAAGGCAAACTAACTGGTAAAGAGTTTATTGTAAAAACCATCGTAACCAGTGAATTGCCTGCCGACATAGCAAAGAAAGTAGGTGTTAAGGTATATGACGTACTGACTGGCTTTAAATGGATTGGAGCTCAAATCCGCGAACTTGAAGGCAAAGAGACCTTCATTGGTGGCGGCGAGGAGAGCTACGGATATATGATTGGCGACTTTGTACGCGACAAAGATGCCGTAGGAGCCTGCTCTATGATTGCCGAGATAGCAGCTTGGGCAAAGAGCCAAGGCAAGACCTTCTTCGACGTACTGGTTGACCTCTACAAAGAGTATGGCTTCTACAAAGAGGGTCTGTTGAGTGTTGTACGCAAAGGCAAGAGCGGTGCCGAAGAGATTCAGCAGATGATGAAGGACTACCGCGCTAACCCGCCAAAAGAGATCAACGGCAGCAAGGTGGTACGCATCCGCGACATCAAGACGTTGGAGGAGAAGAATCTGCTGACTGGCGAGGTAAAGAAGATCGACCTCCCGTCGAGCAACGTGCTGCAGTTCTTCACCGCCGACGGTAACAAGGTCACTGTTCGTCCCAGCGGCACCGAGCCCAAGATCAAGTTCTACTTTGGTGTCAAGGATGTCCTGAGCAAGAAGGAATACTTCGACCAGACCAACGCCGACCTCGACGCCAAAATCGAGGCCATCAAGAAATCGATGGGGCTGATTTGATTTTTTTAGCACTTTAAACAGCGCATAATTAAAAACGGAATAGCGTGGACATTACGGATCCACGCTATTTTTTTTGCATTCTCTAAGTCCGCACCTTTTTGTCAGGTGGTCGTATGAAATGTTAAAATAGCTTTAAATATGTGACAAAATCCGCACTCTCGCGTTTTTTTGAGTAAATGGACTATTAGAGTTACCTGAATCATAACTATAAATAATCATATTTTTTTTCATTATTTTGGCACTTTTTGCATTCTTATGCGACTAATATAGGCAAACGGTCAAATGGTAAAATTGCACATACATAGAGAACGCAGTATCGAATCGCTACTGAAGGAACACAAAGGAATCATCCTGAAAGTGTGCGCTATGTATGTTCCACACCGGCATCCGCACAGCGAGGAATGGCGAGAAGATGTGCGAGATCTATTTCAAGAAATAGCACTTAAACTTGTTGAGAGCTGGCCCAAATACCGTGGAAAATGCTCAGAAAGTACTTGGGTGTACCGTATAGCCACCAACGTTGCCATCAGCAATCTGCGTCGATTTGCAAAACGCCGCATCGTGCTGGTCGATGAAACAACGCTTGACCTGCTGGAAGCTGAAGCCGACGACGAAATCGTGGAACGTCTCTATCGCCGCATTGATAAGCTTAGTGACGACGAACGGCAGCTGATAACCTATGCAATTGGCAAGGTGCCACTGAAAGAGGTGGCTGATATCATGGGTCTCACCGAGGATGCCGTAAAGCACCGTATGCAACGAACCAAAGAAAAACTAAGAAATATGAAGGATGACTATGAAGAATAATGATGACATATTAGAAGTCTTGGAGCAACACTGGGAGCGCGTGGACGAGATAGCGGAGCAGAGCCATGTGCGCGTGGTACGTTGGCATCTGCCCGAGTCGCCCCGCCGCTGGGTGCGTAGCATCGCTGCCTCCGTGGTTGCCATTGCCGCCGCTGCCGTATTGCTGTTCATCACCGTTCCGCAGCCTGACGGTATATACGCCAGCAATCTATCCCACCGTAACGAGGCTATTGAATATATTAACAAAATGAGGACAGAAGTAATCTTATGAGAAAAAGCACGCTCATATCCCTGCTGATGGCCCTGGTGCTACTGGGGTGCCTGGCAATCTGGCACTATATGCCGCGCGCGCTGTCGTACGACGAGTGCAGCCCGGTATACCGCCACTTTGCTGACATGCAGCTGGAGGGTGTGCGCGTCACCTATATCAAGGACAAACTGGTGGGCGACTCGGTGCGAGTGCCTGTCACCCTCCTCGAGGCCGATACCGACCGTGGTTGGGAGCAGCTTGACAGCATCTTCGGCTATTCAAAGCATATCAACGCAGTGCTGAACAACCCCGATCTCCCCGATGACGTTCGGGCAATGTATCTGGATGACAACCTTGTGAGCACATTCACAGCCCATCGCGAGACGCCGGAAAGGAGAATCGCCTCCTGCTTCGATGGTCGTCCCGACGACGTGACGGTCTATCTGCAACCCCACTATCACCGCATCTGCATTTTCGAGCCCGTAAACGAGGAATCAGAGGATGCCGCCTGGGACCAGATAGTCGACGACGTAGAAGAATTTGATTCAATCAGAAACAAACAATAAAATGAAGACCACAAAAATCATCCTGGCACTCATTGCGGTGCTGAACATGACGGCCACGACAATGGCCCAAACCACGCCCACCGGTCGTTTTGAGTGGGCCAAAGGCTATACCTCCTCCGAAGATGCCTGCCATATCATAGGTACGGTCACTGACAGTGTAGGAAACCTGTACATCCTCGGCCAATACAATGACTATGCGGCCTGGGATGGCGATGTCTTCCTTTATGTGTCAGACTATTATCCTATGGGTACTATCATAGCCAAGATTTCGCCCGACGGCGAAATGCTCTGGAAGAAAGTCATCCATACCGGCAATTACGCCAACGATCAGCCCTTCGACATCAAGCCTCTCGGCGACACCGCCTTTGCCTGTTTGGTAAATGTGGAGATGCCGTCGTTCTGGTTCCATTGCTATTATCTCGATACCATGATTGTAGGTTGGAGCGATTATCCTGTGCCTATCGACCCGCATACCGTCACGAGCAAAATTTTCACCACCTACCTTGTCTTTGATTTCTCCGGGAATCTGCTGGAACAGCATTTCCTGCAGACGTCCTATCTCGACACCGCAAGCAACGACTACTACTTTACATATCCAGGCACTTATTTGCCCGACAAATTATTCAAGTTCCAGTTGATGAACCCCACGTTCGACCTCGACGGCGAAGGGAATATCTATCTCACGCGTCAGGTTTACGACGGAGTGGACGACAGCACCTCGGTGGAGGCCGGCACCTTCACCGGCGTTCGCTTTTGGGTGGACGGTCGCTGTGTGGGTACTACTATGGTAGGCAGCGGCCATCATTGGAGACAGGAACAACAGGTGCTGAAGTTCGCGCCCCATTTCGACACACTGCTGGCTGCAAGATACCTTTTCGACCGCGCCTCTTCGTATGTCGACATCAACGATACCTATACCAAGGTGGACAAAGAATCCAACGTTTACACCATCTGCAATATCTATCCGGATGTTATTGAAGAAAGGACAGACACCATTGTTGTGGACTCGTTGCAAGGCTTATCGTTTTACAACTGCAATATTGGAGTGAAGGCCGTGATGGTTAGGCTCGATAAGAACCTTGTGCCCGATTGGATGGTGACCTTAGAGGACAGCGTCGTCAATCCCGATATTCACGTGTCTAGTTCTGGGTTTCATGGTGTTGAATTCGACTACGACAGCAATCTGATATTCTTGAGCATTTCGAGTGGCAGGGGCGTTTTTGACGACACGGTGAACCGCTACTCCATCCCGATGGTGGACGGGACCCCGGTTTATATTAAGAACTCCGCCGCTGTGCTGGTCTTTGAGCGAACGGAAACAAAACCGCGCCTGCGTTCGTATGGTATGGTTCCCGCCGTGAATACTTCGGGTTCTTACTTTATGAATAGTATGGCCTGTGGCAATGGCAGGATATTCCTGCAAAGCAATTTCAGCGGTGGTCTTCGCATCCCCGGCAACGAGCATATAGGCAGCACGATATTTTATACCGGCAGCGGTCTCACCATCTTCGACTATGAGGGCCACGTCATCGGCGGCACATCGTATTACACTTCGAGTCCTCAATCCCGTCCCGGTGCCATTGCCCTGCGCGACAGCACGCTCTATCTCATCACGCGGTTGTATGACGACAATGCGACATTCGGCGACTTGACAATCCATGGTAACGGCATCTTCTCCGCAGTCGTCAAATATGTCGATACCGCTTTTATGTCTCCGTATGTTTTTGTGCCGTCGCAAGATACTGTAGACGTGCATATAGGCATGGTAGATAACGAAGCTTCCTTTGTAGTGTACCCCAACCCGTCCAGCCAAAGGGTTAATGTACAGTGCGACAAGCCTGTCACCGCCGCATGGCTCACCGACATGATGGGTCGCCGTGAGGAGGTGAAACTGACAGCTATCGGCGATGGCCACTATACGTTGGATTTGGCTGGTCGTCCGCAGGCCATCTACTTACTCACACTGCTCACCGCTGACGGCCAGCAACACACAATACGCTTAATTAAAAGGAATAAACAATAAAACCATTAACCTTGCGTTATTATGCACAGAAAAACACCCATTACGCCTATCGAATAAAACAATACTTGCTAAACAACCCTATTTATTCACTTAAAATTAAATCATCATGAAAGTATTGTTTCAAGGAAAGAAGTCTTTCCAAAAGTCGTTGGGCATCGCACTGCTTTGCATCGTCCTTTCTGCTCCTGCCTACTCGCAGAGCCAAGAACAAGGAGGTCCGGACAACCACAAGTTCCTCTATGGTATCCACTTGGGATTCACCGATAACCAGTTTGACCTCTATTCCACCAATGGCGGCCTTATTGCCAGCCAGGACGGAACGTTGCACACAGACGGCAGTCACTACCACGCACGCGGTTTCCGCCTCGCCGTGATAGGTGAGGCACGGTTAGGACGCTGTTTCAGCCTCCGGGTGATGCCGGGCGTGTCGCTCTTCAGAGCCTTGCATTTGGAGAGCGTCCGCGGCGAGTTGCCCCTCGATGTCAAGTTCCACCCTTACCGTTGGGGCAAAGTTGAGCCTTACCTCTGCTCCGGACTTGGCTACGGTTATGATTTCGCATCGAAGCGTAACGACAGCCACATTAATATCAAGCCGCTCAACGCCCACGACCTGCGCTACACCTGCGGCATGGGAGTGGATTGGTACACACGCCGTGTCAAGGTAGGCCTTGAGCTAAAGGCCGGCTTCGGCCTCCTCCCGCCCAATACCAACGACATCAATTCCAACAGCCTCTCCTATTTCCACTGCGGCCCATCCTTCACTCTCGGCCTCAACATCGAAGCGTAGTTTTACATTTGAAACCATTAGAAATGAAAAGACACATCATCTTTGCATTCGCACTTATCGTGCTTCCCCTCACCATGTGCAACGCGCAAGAATCGGTGGAGACCGTCATCCGCCGTTCGCGCGAGAAATGCCAGTCCATCCAAGGCGGACACTACGTGATGGAGCGTAAAATGAAATTCATGAGTGGAAATGACACAAGCTATCGTCGCTACACCTGCGACTTCAAGAAATTGCCCAACGACACCATTATTGGAAAAGCCTTCTCTATGGTTAATGAACCTCAGGGGCACCCCGAATGGAACAGCCACATCCTCTATACGGGTAACGAGCTTGTCTATATTGATGACACAGCCACCATACTCTCGTGTGCCCAATGGGCGGATGAAATAAAGACGAGAAGCCGCAACTTCAAATTATATTCCCCTTTGACGACTCAAAGCTGCTACCCCGTCCCCACCGAGAAGCAGCAGGCTGACAGCGACTATACCTTCTCCCTTTCAGAGGCCCTGTTGGACGACAAGCCCTGCTATCTGCTTGACATCCTCGTGAAAATGGACACAACCCCCGACCCTTATTTCGGCATTGTCTGCATCCGATACGAGATGAACGTCTGGATTGACAAACGGGACTATATGCCCATACAATACACCGTGGCTTTCGACAACATCGACGGGCCGGACACTGTGTATCAATACGAGGAGTGCAAGTTGGTCTCGTTCGACCCACGGATTGACGAGTCTCAACTTGCTTTGGAGTCCATTCCATCCCATATAACGATGCAAGACTATGTGCCATACGAGGCTCCCGAGCCGTTGGCCGAGAGAACGTCGGCACCCGACTGGTCGCTGCCCACATTGACGGGCGACACCGTGCGCCTCGCCGACCTGCGGGGCAAGGTAGTGCTGCTCGACTTCTTCTACAAAAGCTGCGCCCCCTGTTGCGCCGCATTGCCTATCCTGCAAAGCCTCCACGAGAAATTCAAGGACCGTGGCGTGGTAGTGGTCGGCATAGACCCCTACGACGACCCCATGAAGGATGAGATGGCCACATTCCTCTCCAAGCGCGGCATC
>DBXH01000059.1:0-2375 GCA_002309335.1 Bacteroidales bacterium UBA1217
CCACGGTTCCTTTCCACAATGCGTTGTATTCTATCGCCGTCGTATTCAAACTCAAGCAATTCATCATTTGTGGCAATGCCGCCGTTACTGCTATAACGGATGTTCATTAGCTTGTCGCCATTCCAAGTCCACATTTCAGAAGTAACATATCTGCTTGAATCATCAAACACCCATTCGTCTGTCGGATTGTCACGAACTTCTCTGATTGAAGTTTTTGTCGTCTCTACCATTATTATTTTACGTTCAGGATTATATACGCCTTCTTTTTTACCACAGGAGAATAACAACAATGTGACAAAAATAGCGCACAACGATAACATTCTAGTTCTCATACGATTATTTTTTTTTTAGTTTGTACTATTCAATTGCAAAAATACGAAAATTTTTAAAAAATCATAATAATTTATGAACAAAGCCCAAAACAAGCATCCTGTTTATCAATAAAAATGAGTATCTTTGCAAAACGTAAATACTAATAATCAATAACTAATGGATACAAATAAACTAATTAAAATCAGTTCGATAACCAAGAAACTACTAGTAGGACTGTTTGGCGCATTTCTGCTGGTGTTCCTGCTGTTCCATATGTGCGCCAACCTTTTTATCCTGGCCAAGGACGGTGGCGACGCCTACAGCGCATTCTGCCATTTTATGGGCACCAACGTCATCGTCAAGGTGTTTGAGATAGTGCTGTTTGCCACTTTCTTTCTGCATATGTGCCTCTCCTGCTGGCTGTGGTGGCAGAACCGCAAGAACCGCCCTGTGCGCTACCACCAGCCCAGCCGCACCAAGACCGCCAAAGGATCAAAGCTGGCCATCGTCACCGGCAGCTTGCTGCTGCTATGCATCGTCTTCCACTTCTACGATTTCTACTTCGTGAAGATGAATGTAGTAAAAGGCACATATATGGTTAATACAGAGCAGCTGATGATCGCGGCACAGAAAGGCAACCAAGAGGCTGACCCTAGCGTTGAGCAGGCGTTGATTAAATGTATGACCAAGGAAGGTGGTATAAGTGCCGACTACAAGTGGCTCCGTAACATTGAAAGCGCCGACAAAGAAGTGCTACAAAAAGCATACCCCGAAGCAGAGTTCGAGCCCGACTTCTACAATATGGCACGCCAGAAATTCAGTGTCTGGCACATAGTGTTGTGCTACTTGGTGTTCTTCTTCCTTGTGGGCTTGCACATACGCCACGGCTTCGAGTCGGCGTTCCAGACCTTCGGCCTGAACCACTACAAGTACTCCAAGCTGATTGAGGTGCTCGGCATCATCTATTGCTGGGTCATCTGCCTCGGCTTCGCTATTGTGCCGATTGTAGTTTTCCTAGGACTTTAACGACTCTAAAGACCTTAATGACCTTAAAGACTTTAAGCAATGAAACTAGATTCCAAAATACCCGAAGGTCCCCTTTCCGAGAAATGGACCAATTATAAGACAAAACAAAAGCTTGTCAACCCTGCCAACAAGCGCAAACTCGACATCATAGTTGTCGGTACCGGCCTGGCCGGAGCCTCTGCCGCTGCCTCGCTGGGTGCTCTGGGCTTCAACGTTGACATATTCTGCATACAGGATTCGCCTCGCCGCGCCCACAGCATAGCCGCACAGGGCGGCATCAACGCTGCCAAGAACTACCAGAACGACGGCGACAGCGTTGAACGCTTGTTCCGCGACACCATCAAGGGTGGCGACTATCGCGCCCGCGAAGCCAACGTCTACCGTCTGGCCGAGGTGAGCGGCGACATCATAGACCAATGTGTGGCACAGGGTGTGCCTTTTGCACGCGACTACGGCGGACTTTTAGATAACCGCTCGTTCGGCGGTGCACAGGTGAGCCGCACCTTCTACGCACGCGGTCAGACGGGCCAGCAGCTGCTGCTTGGTGCCTATGGTGCCCTAAGCCGTGAGATTGAACGCGGCAGCGTCAAGCTCCATACCCGCTGCGAGATGGAGGAGCTGGTGCTTGTGAAAGACAACGATGGCAAGGAACGTGCACGTGGCATCATCGTCCGCAACCTTGTCAGCGGCAAGCTCGAGCGCTATTCCGCCCACGCCGTTGTGCTGGCCACAGGCGGCTACGGCAACGTCTATTTCCTAAGCACCAACGCTATGAACAGCAACGGCAGCGCAGCCTGGATATGCCACCGCAAAGGAGCACTCTTTGCCAACCCCTGCTACGTGCAGATCCACCCCACCTGCATCCCCGTCCACGGCGACTATCAGTCGAAGCTCACCCTTATGAGTGAAAGCCTTCGCAACGACGGTCGCATTTGGGTTCCCAAGAAGAAAGAAGACGCCGAAGCCATCCGTGCCGGACAAAAGAAAGCCAACGACATACCTGAAGAGGAGCGCGACTACTACCTCGAGCGCCGCTA